>CAZGYO010000320.1:0-3191 GCA_964530455.1 uncultured Victivallales bacterium | reverse complement strand
GGGCTGCTGCTGAACGCTCCGCAGACCAGTTCGATCTGCCCGTCCATCGCGGCCGCTATACGGTGTACAGCGCCGATGAAAGCGCCGGGGCCCCCACCGACCATTCCCATTCTGAGTTTTCTTTTCATGATAAATATTCTCCCGTAATCCTTTTTAACCGTGTTAGGGAATATAAGTCCAATTTTGTTTAAATTAAATATGCGGGTCAGGCAATAGACCCGCATAAGGTGAGTTTCGGTGCCGCGGGAAGTTTTGAAACCGGCTCGGATGTGAAAAAATATCAACGCTCTTTCAATTTCAACTGAACAGCGTATTTTAGAACATCAGAAACAGGAACCATTATGCATTATTCAATAGTAATTCCCCTCTACAACGAGGAAGGCACAGTCGAAGAACTCTACAAACGGCTGGACACTATGGCCTCCGGGATAGAGGGTCGGCTCGAATTCCTGCTCGTCAACGACGGAAGCACCGACGGCACTCTGGATATCCTGCGCGAACACGCATCGAAAGATCCACGCGTAAAAATAATAGATCTATCCAGAAATTTCGGGCACCAGACAGCCATTTCCGCCGGAATCGACCACGCCGGAGGCGACGCTGTCATAGTAATGGACGGCGACCTGCAGGATCCGCCGGAGGTCATTCCCGAATTCATAAAGAAGTGGAAAGAGGGCTATGAAGTGGTCTACGCCATACGGCGGAAGCGCAAGGAAAACATGTTCAAACGCGCCGCGTATTTTCTCTTCTACAGGATAATGAAGATGTTTTCGAAGATAGACATACCCTTGGATGCCGGAGATTTCTCCCTCATGGACAGGCGCGTGGTCGAGGAGCTTCGCTCTATCCCGGAAAGAAACCGCTTTGTCAGGGGGCTGCGCACCTGGGTGGGCTTCCGGCAGACAGGCCTGGCGTACGAGCGGGAGGGGCGCTACGCGGGGAAGGCGAAATATACTTTTACAAAACTTCTCAGGCTGGCCTTCGACGGCCTGGTATCCTTTTCCGATGTCCCGTTGAAATTCGCGGCAAACCTCGGTTTCCTGATAACGAGCGCGGCATTTGTCGGCGTAGTAGTCTATCTGGTCAGGTATTTTCTGGAAATCGACGAGAAAACACCCAGGGGGTTCCCCACGCTTATAATCAGTATTCTCTTTCTGGGCGGAATCCAACTTCTCACCATAGGGGTTTTGGGCGAATACATCGGGCGCATACACGAGGAAGTCAAGGGCCGCCCACTCTATGTTGTAAGAAAAAAATATGGATTCGATGAATAAAGAGCTAGATAAAATGCTGGAATCGCGACTTGGCAGAATTGCCCGGTTCATGCTGTTGCTGGCGTTTTGCGGCATATTGTTCATGGCTTTCCCGGGCGCCCGGGGGCTCAGTTCTTCACAGGAGGGAAGAGCCGGGATAATCACCCGGAACATGATCAGGAGCGGCGACTACGCAAAGCCCTATATAAAAGGGGACGAAACAAAGCAGAAACCGGCTTTCTTCTACTGGCTAACCGTCGCGTCCTGCCGCGTTTTCGGGATAAACGAGATGGGTGTACGCTTTCCATGCATGCTGGCCGCTATGATCTGCGTAGTGTTCAGCGTACTGCTGGCTGCCGGAATCTACGATTGGCGAACAGCTTTTTTCAGCGGATATATTCTGGCGACTATGGCCGGTTTCATGCACCTTGCCAGGACAGCCAGGATCGACATGGTGCTCACGGCTTTTTTTACCGTGGCCATGTATCTTTTCTACATCGGCTATATCAGGGACAGAAAAGCGAACGCCTGGCTGTATCTGTTCTACGCCGTTCTCGGGGTCAGCGTACTCGCAAAAGGGCCCGTGGCAGTCGCGCTGGCCGCCTTTATAGTATTTTTCTACGCGGTAAAGGAAAAGAACCTGCGGATACTCTGGGAAGTAAAACCTGTAAGCGGGATGATCATCGGACTGCTGATAAGCTCGCCCTGGTTTCTCTACGCGAACAGGGAATCCGGCGGGGAGTTTACGAAGGAGTTTTTCCTTTCACACAATATCGAGCGTTTTCTCGGCTGGAAAGGAACTTTCGGCAAACGAAAAACCGCGTTTTTTTATATACCTAAACTTTTTGCGAACGCGGCCCCCTGGTCGATACTCATTCCTTTCGGGATCTACAAGCTGGGCAGAAGCTGGCGGAAACCCCGGCGGGACAGGGGCTTAATCGCATACTGCATCCTCGCGGTTTTCGTTTATTTTCCCGGCGCGGTGTTCAAACAGTGGAGCAGGCTACGTTCGGAAACCGTCTTCCTGCTGCTGTGGGTCATCGTTATTTTCATTTTTTTCTCAGCGGCGGCATTTAAACGAGGCGACTACATTCTGCCGTTGTTTCCCGCCCTGGCGATTCTGTTCTCTAAGTACCTTTGCGATCTCGGTGAAATGAAAACAACGAGATTGTTCAAAACCGCCTGCTGGAGCGTTTTCGTGTTCATCTGCACGGTGTCTCTAAGCATGATAGCATTCTTCATATCAAGGCTTCCGGACTTTCTCGGGGAAAAGATAACAGGGGGCCGTATCGCGCATCTGAACAAAAGTGACGCGATCCGCCTGATGAGAATATCCGAGTTTGTGACGGGAAACATAATCCTGTTTATCGTCGGCAGCGCTCTGATTCTCGTTTTTCTCTATTTCGCGGTCAAGGCCCTCTCACGGGCGGAGTTTATGAGGTTCTCGACCGTTCTATGCTCGCTGCTCTTTATTTCCTACTGCCTTTGGATTTTCCGGCTTATGCCCGAACTCGCCCGTTACAACAGTTACAGGGAATTCTCTCTGAAAAGCCGCTCCGCAATGGACAGTTCTTCGCGTGTAATTTTCTACAAATTCTGGGATCTCGAGGCAGTGTTCTACTTCAACTGTGAATACGAGAAGATATGGGATGATGAAAAGCTGCGGTCTGTCGTAAGGCCCGGCGATCATATCGTCACAGACCTCGAAGGCTTGGAACGCCTCAGTTTCCCGGAAGATATTTCACTGAAATCCTCGCTGTCCACCGTCGATGGACACGAAGAGAATGTTTTTTTCTGCACCGTCAAAACACGTTCCTTCAAAAACGGAGCCCCCGCGGATAAGCGCCCCCCTTTTCCGGAACCATGAACCTGAATGAAACAGTTAAATAGTGCATATTCGAAAAGGTTTTGGATATTCCAAAACTTTCAGAATCTGCA
>CAZGYO010000319.1:0-3198 GCA_964530455.1 uncultured Victivallales bacterium | reverse complement strand
TCCAAAACTTTCAGAATCTGCACGTAACTCATTGGTTACAATGAGTTTTTATTAACACATAAAAGCTTGTGGAATTCGCAAATAGCAATTAAAAAACCAGCTTAATTTTGATTGAAAATATGAATTTAACGAACTCAGGCTTTGACGAAATCGGCAATGGCCTTCACCGCCCTGAGGATATCGTCGGCGGAGGCCGAATATGAGCAGCGCACAAAACCTTCTCCGGAAGGCCCGAAAGCGGTTCCGGGAACCACCGCCACATTCTTCTCCTCGAGCAGGCGCACCGAAAAGTCCATGGACGACATCCCCGTGCCCTTGATGTTCGGGAATGCGTAAAAAGCGCCCTTGGGTTGGATACAGGGCAGTCCCATCGCGTTCAGATGTTTCACAATCAGGTCGCGGCGACGACGGTATTCGTCGCGCATACGGCACATCTCGTCCCATCCGTTTTTCAGGGCTTCGAGAGCTGCTTCCTGTCCGTTTATGGGCGCGCACATCATCGAGTACTGGTGAATCTTCATCATCGCGTCGATTATATCCGGCGGCCCGCACGCGTAACCGATCCTGTATCCGGTCATGGCATATGCTTTTGAGAAACCATGCAGGAACACGGTCCTGTCGCGCATCCCTGGAAGAGAAGCTATCGAACAGTGTCCGGTTTCATAGCTCAATTCCGAGTATATCTCGTCGGTTATCACGATGAGATCATGCTCTTTCGCGATTTCCGCAATCGCGCCAAGGCTGTCCACGTCCATCGACGCGCCGGTGGGGTTGCAGGGAAAATTCAGAACTATGGCCTTTGTTCCGGGGGTAACGGCTTTCCGGACATCGGCGGGATCGAGTTCGAAGTTATTCTCCTGGCACGTCACCACGGGTACAGGTACGGCTCCCGCCATCTTTATTCCAGGAGAATACGAGACGAAACACGGTTCATGATATATTACCTGTTCGCCGGGATTCAGAATCGCCCTGAGAACAAGGTCCATTGCCTCGCTCACGCCAACAGTAATGATAGATTCCTCGACCGGAGAATAGTCGACGCCGTAGTGCCTGCCGACATAGCGGCACAGCTCCTCGCGGAGACTTAAAAGGCCAAGATTGGAGGTGTAGCTTGTATGACCTCTTTCATAGCCGTAAATAGACGCCTCTCGAATATGCCACGGGGTCGGAAAATCCGGTTCGCCGACCCCGAGAGAGACAACGTCATCCATATTGTTCACGAGTTCAAAGAAATCGCGAATACCGCTTTTAGGGAGCGCGGCTATGTGTTTGGCCACCCTTTGTTCAGGGGCTGATCTTGAGTTTTTCATAGTCATCAAACTCTTCCAGGAGCATGCCTGATTCTTTGTATTTCTTGAGTATGAAATGCGTGGAGGTAGAAATAACGCCTTCAATCGTCGCGAGTTTGCTTGAAACAAAGCCCGCGACGTCCTGAAGGGTCTTTCCGGCGACCTCGAGTTCAAGGTCATAGCCTCCGGAAACGAGGTAGAGGCTTGATACCTCCGGAAACCTGCTGAGTCTCTGGGCTATTCTATCGAAGCCTCCCTCCCGCTCGGGCCGGACTTTAACCTCGATAATAGCCTTTACTTCCCTGCCGTCTATCTTCGATTCATCAAAAACCACTCTTTCACCGCGGATTATTCCGCGCTTCTTTAATTCCGAGAGAGCCGCGGAAACATCCTTTTCGCTTCTACCGAGTCTCTCGGCAATCTTTTCTTCGGGCAAAGCTCCGCTTTCTCTCAGAATGTCAATTATATCGCTTTCAAACTGCTTCATTGCAGCCACCTTTCCGTTGTTCAGGACTTAACTTGCAGTCCAAACAGGATAATTCAAGAGCGGGAGCCGGTTTCAAAACTCCGAGTGAACCGCGTTGGGAGTCCTTTGGGCGGCCACGGAGAGTTTTAAAATTGGCTACCGCGGGATAAAAATGTCGAAAAAGCTCTTCGGCGTTTGCAATGTGATTATCCTGATCTAGATTTCTGCTTGTCCTGGCTTTTTCAGGTAGATATTCAGAAGCCGATTTCCCCTCAACGGGGAAGTCTTGAAGGAATTCCGTGAGAACCGGAGGCGGTCGCGCCACTGTGATCCCGGCAGGAGCCGGGTAAGCCAGACCTTTCACAGGACAAAATCAGGATATGTGTTTCCGCGCAAGAAACGTGATTCTACCGGACGATAAATTCCCGACCGGTGTTTCCCTGCGGAGACACCGGTTTTTCTTTGTGCACGCAACACTATGTTAAAGAAAGGGAAAAAATGAAAAACACACAGAATCGGGACAGGGCTTCCGTCGCCGGGCGGCAACTTTTCGGGCAGATACCCGAAATCTTAGAGCCAGTTTCAAAACTCCGCGTGAACCGCGTTGGTAGCGCAGGCGAGGCATGCGGAAAAACGGCTCGCCCGCTTTTTACATTGATCGAACTGCTCGTGGTAATAGCGATAATCGGCATACTCGCGAGCATGCTGCTCCCTGCTCTCTCCTATGCCCGCGAAAGGGGGAGGCGCAGCTATTGCGGCAACAATATCAGGCAGCTCTGCCAGGCGAACCTGCTTTATTACGAAGACTACCAGCAACTGGTTGCGGCTGCGGCCGATTCCGGAGGGGCAAATCTGACCCGCTGGCACGGAGTCCGTCCCGACACCGACTTGACTTCAGATTTCGACTACAGTAAATCCGCTCTCTACGACTATCTGTCCAGAACGCAGTACGTAAAGAGATGCCCGACACTGGAGAACATGATCGATTTCTCTCTTCCGGCATACGAGAAGGGCGGAGGCGGATACGGGTATAACGAGTGCATCGGCAGCCAGATGTATTTCATGGATAACCCCTGGAGCCTGGAATCCAACCGTGAAGGTCTTGACAAAAAGCTCATAAAAAATCCACACAGCACAGTAATGTTCACGGACAGCGCCTGCGTGGTCAACGCGACTGGAAACCACGAGGGGGACGCCGCGGCCGCCGGCGCCAGGCTCGCGGAAAATTCCTTCTGCAAGGCGACATTTTACATCTCTGGAAAAACCGAGCAGCCAGGCTGGGGATACGCTTTCCCGACCATTCATTTCCGGCACGGGCACACATGCAATGTCGGCTGGGTCGACGGCCATCTCAGCACCGAAAGGATGCAGTACAGCAACGGAACAAACTGGGAGGATATGGATCTCGGCTGGTTCGGGCCGGAAGAGAACAACAGCCTCTTC
>CAZGYO010000318.1:0-3233 GCA_964530455.1 uncultured Victivallales bacterium | reverse complement strand
AAGCTAACATGTCATATTATAATGTCAAATAATAGGTGTGACCCCAATCTCCCACACACCTCGGTTTATCACATGGTAACAGGCTCCGGGATACTCGATTCTCAGCGGCCGTGCCATAGTCGTCTCCTGTCGTCACCTCGAATGGATAGCAGAGACAAGCTAACATGTCATATTATAATGTCAAATAATAGGTGTGACCCCAATCTCCCACGGGTTAGTATCTCAGTATTTTCCCTTGGCCTGAAGCGGGAGTTGCCCGGGAGAGGGCCCAGCTTCTGATATTCTTGATCTGGGTCTCCATGGTGGTTGCTAACGGAACTGTCTTGTTGACGCTGGCTGTTATGTCGGCTTCAGTGAAGGGCCTGTCCTCGTAGAACGCATTAGTCCTGGCTGAAGCGACGACCTGGTCGATTTCCGCCCCGTTCCAGCGTTTTGTCATAATAGCGAGCATGTTTAGGTCGAATTTCTCCAGGTCGGCCCCGTATTTCTCGAGATATATCCTGAATATATCCCTGCGTTCGTCCTCGGTGGGAATATCGACAAAAAAGATTTCGTCGAAGCGCCCTTTCCTGATGATCTCTGCCGGCAGCGCTTTGATCTTGTTTGCGGTTGCGGCGATAAATATCAGCGGCGGCTTCTCCTGCATCCACGTGAGGAAAGAGGAAAAAATATGCGAACTTATTGAAAGGCCGCCGTCTACATCCATTCCGAGCGCGTTTTCTATTTCGTCTATCCACAGAACGGCCGGCGCAACGGTTTCTAGCGAGCGCAGGGCCTTGTGGAAAGTCGCTTCGGCCGAACCGAAGAGGCCGGAGAATATCAGGTTCATATCGAGCCGGTACATGGGGACGTTCCAGAGCGCCGGAATAGTCTTAACGGCCATGCTTTTACCGCATCCGCTGACGCCCATGATCAGGAGTCCTTTAGGAATTGGGATTCCGGCCTCCAACGCCTGAGAGGAGAATATTCTTTCTCTTTTACGCAACCAGTCCTTGAGGTTTGACAGGCCGCCCATGTTCTCCAACTGCACTTTGGGCGGGGTAAACTCGAGGTAGCCGGATTTTCTGATAATCATCTGTTTTTCCTCGAAGAGCTGGTCGAAGAACTGTTCACGCTCAAGGTGTCCCGATCTGAAAACTCGGTTGAGTATCGTACGCATCTCGAGCAGAGTGAGACCTTTCATGGCCGATATTATCTCCGTCTCAAACTCCTGGTCGGGAGAATAGTCGGGGTATTCATTTTTTATCCTGCGATACTCCTCCTCGATCTCACCCTGCCCTGGCGGTGGTACGAGAATGTAGTTGACGTCCTTTCTTATACTTTCAGGAAGGACGAGTTCTGAACTTACAATGAAAAGAAACTGGTCGGAGCCCGCCTTTTCAGACGCAAAGAACTCGCGAAGCGCCCTGACAAGCTCGGGGCGGTCGAAAAAATCCGTCAGGTCGCAGAAAGCGTAAAATCCGGGGTTACCCGAATCGCCGACTGCGCGGACCGCATTGACAGGGTCTCTTGTCTCTTGCGCATCCGTTCCCTGGAGTCCATCTATACAGCTCCATGTACTGAAGCCTGTTTGCGTCTTGCCGGCGTATTCCCTGAGATTATCGACAATCCTCTGCTCCTCGTTTGTCTGGAGGTACACCAGGCCGGTCTTGCCGTTGACAACGGATTCGATCTCTTCGAAAAATGATCTCATGTGTTGTCCACCATGTTGTAGTCTATCAGGAAATTGCCCGTGATACGGCTTACTTCCTCGATACTCGTCAGTCCTCTGGAAAGCTTGATCCAGCCGTCCTCTCTCAATGTCTTCATGCCGCTTTCTCTGGCAGCTCTTCTCAGGGCGCTTGTGGATTCATGGACTGATATCATGTCCTGTATTTTCTCGTCTATCAGGAATATCTCGTATATCGCGATTCTGCCCTTATATCCTGTATGGTTGCACTCTACACATCCTTCGCCCTTCCATGCCTGTATTTCGGCGGGGTTGATCCTGAGCACATCGGATATTTCAGCTCTGAGATGCGGCGAGATGTTTGTTTCTTCTACCTTGCAGAACGGGCATATTCTTCTGACGAGCCTCTGGGCCAGACAGGCGACCAGGGAAGACGCGGTGAGATACGGCTCCACGTTCATGTCGATCAGGCGGTTTACCGACGATACTGAATCGTTTGTGTGCAGCGTACTGAAGACCAGGTGTCCGGTAAGGGAAGCCCTTATCGCTATTTCCGCGGTCTCCGAATCCCGAATCTCGCCGACAAGCACGATATCCGGGTCGTGCCTGAGGATCGACCGGAGTCCGCTCGCGAAGGTCAGGCCGATCTCGGAATGTATCTGTATCTGGCTTATGCCCGAGAGTTCATATTCGACAGGATCCTCGACTGTTATGACTTTTCTTTCGGTGTTTTTCTCGGTAATCTTGGCCAGGGAGGCATAGAGCGTTGTCGTCTTACCGCTTCCGGTAGGTCCGGTCACAAGCACGATCCCGTGCGGAAGATTGATCAGCGTGTTAAGTATATTGCGGTCCCTCTCCTCCAGCCCGAGATCCGCCAGCCCAAGGAATATTGCTTTCCTGTTAAGTATCCTCAGACACATCGTCTCTCCGAACCTGGTGGGTATTATCGACACGCGCAGGTCGAACTCCTCCTGCCCGATCCTAACCCTGATCCTGCCGTCGTGCGGAAGCCGCTTCTCCGCGATGTTCAGATCAGCCATTATCTTCAGCCTGGATATTATGGCCTCGTGAAAACTTCTCACACCCTGCGGGACGGGTATGTCCTGAAGCATCCCGTCTATACGGTAACGCAGTTTGACTTCATTCAGAAAGGGTTCGATATGAATGTCTGTCGCGTCCATCTCGAGCGCGTCGAGAAGAATCTGGTTTACAAGGCTGATAATCGGAGCCGTGTCCGGATCGTTGAGATCGTCGCCTGAAACACCTTCATATACAACCTGTCTCCCCCTGTAGTGGCTGGCCTGCTCCCGGCGTTCCTGGATCTTTATAACCGTTTCAGCTCCGAGTCCGTATATTGTTTTCAGACTCATATTGACTTCGCGGGCGGTAGCCAGCTTGGGGTCCACTCTCTTGCCGGTGAGAAGGCGCAGGTTCTCAAGGTCGTTCATTGTCGGCGGAGACGCGAACGCGGCTTCCAGAATACCGCTTTCAAGTGTCACTGGAACGCATTTATAGTGTATTGCGGCTTTCGCGGGCACCGATCTTCTCGCCTCGTCGCTGATCT
>CAZGYO010000317.1:0-3260 GCA_964530455.1 uncultured Victivallales bacterium | reverse complement strand
CAGGTTTTCAGAGCATTTAGCGCAAATTAACAGGGCGGATAATTTGAGGCTGATTTGAATGGCGTTCCGGGCAGGATTCGAACCTGCGACCTGCTGATTAGAAGTCAGCTGCTCTATCCTCTGAGCTACCGGAACGATTGATTCTGGGGCGTGTAAATTAGCCTGCTTTACGCGACTTGTAAAGTCTTTTTAACGGGCAGGGGTCGCCATTTTGTCTTTTTTGAAGCATATTAGCCTGTTTACTTATTAGAGCCAGCTTCAAAACTCCGCGTGGTCACGGAGAGTTTTGAAATTGGCTCTAAACCTGAGTGAAGCAGTTAAATTGCAAAAAAAAGGAATTAACATTTTTATGATCAAGATGATGCATCCAATCACTCCGGCAACTGTTTCGTGAAAAATCAGGGCTTTATTGTTGTCGGGTTGCTTCTTCTTCTGCATGCTTTGCTTGTCGTTAAAGCGGGGAGTTCGCTTAGTCCGACTTTTGACGAACCCGTGCATTTAGCGGGCGGAACAAGTTGCTGGCGCACGGGCGATTACAGGATAAACCCGGAGAACGGCAATCTGCCGCAGCGTATCGGGTCCGTCCCGGCCGCTTTCGACTCCTCTGTGATTTTCCGGGGCGAGTCCGACCTTTTCTGGTCCCGCATAAACGAGTGGATGGTGGCGTACAACTTTTTCTACCGCTCGGGAAACGATCCTGAAACGTTGATAATCCGGGCGCGGTCGATGATGCTGCTTTTGAGTCTCGCGCTGGGGATCTGCGTGTATTTTATATCCAAGGCGCATTTCGGCATTCGGGGAGCGCTGATTTCTCTTGCGCTCTATGTATTGAGTCCGACGGTGCTCGCGCATTCCCCAATGGTTACCTCGGATATCTCGGCCGCGCTGGGTTTTCTGCTTTCAGCCTGTTTATTGTGGTGGATGCTTCAACGCGTTACGCTTGTCCGCGTCATATTTTCGGGGCTGGCCCTGGGGATTCTTTTCGTCAGCAAGATGTCGGCGGCGCTGATCGTGCCGGTATATGTCGTTTTGATTCTCTTGCGTCTGGCAAGACGAAGGGGGCTCAGGATCGATCTGTTTGGCTGGAATCGGCGTGTTGGGGGGGCCGGCTCTCAGGCAGTGGTATTTCTGGGAGCAGGCTTTTTCCATATCTTCTGCATAATGCTGGCGATATGGTCTTCCTACGGTTTTCGTTACTCAATGCTTGCTCCCGGGGCAGGCGAGCGGGAGCGGGAGATCGTTGAAAGAAACTGGAGCCGGATGGAGGAATTCGGGGGGATTCAGGGGAAGGCCGTTTCATTTTTTCGGACTACGGGGATACTGCCGGAGGCGTATTCTTTCGGATTCTGTTATGTTCTTGACAGGTCCCGCAAAAGGTATTCGTTCATGAACGGAAAACGCAGTCTGTACGGCTGGGCGGGCTTTTTCCCATACGCGTTCTCGGTCAAGACACCGCTGCCGGTTATGCTGTTTCTGTCCGCGGGATGCGCCTGTATTGTCCTAGGGCTTGTGCGTGGACGCAGCAGTTTCGGCAGGCGGATCTATCCATACGCGGCCCTGCTTGTCATGCCGGCGGTAATATTGAGCTTCGCTGTTTTCAGCAACATGAACATCGGGCACAGGCATATACTGCCGTTGTATCCCGCGTTTTTTGTGCTGGCGGGAGCCTCGAGTGCGCTTTTCAGGCGAAGTTGGCGGTGGAGATTGGCGGGCGCGCTTTGTCTTCTATGGCTTGCCCGGGACGTTCTTGCCATATCGCCGCACTGCATCTCCTACATGAACCGTCCTGCCGGCGGTCCTGAACACGGATACCGACACCTTGCGGACAGTTCATACGACTGGGGTCAGGACCTTAAACCGTTTAAAAGAAAACTTCCCGTTATTCGCGGTACAAAAACGGTTTATATCTCGTATTTCGGAACGGCATCGCTGGAGATTCTCGGGAAAAGGGTATTGATACTCCCTTCTTATTATCAGCAGCCCAGGGGGCAGGTTTACCGATATGGAGAAGGTTTATACTGCATAAGTTCCACAATGCTTAATCTGGTATATTTCGGCGAACTTCTGGCATCGGCCGGACTTGATCCCGAACGGTTCAGCGAAAAGGGGTTTAGTTACTACAGCGAAAAAGTCGAGCCGCTTCTGGCAAGGTCCTCGGCGGGGAACGCAGAGCTGGCGGCTTTCGTTCGGGATAAAGGTATGGACTACTGGAGCAGGATATACGGCCGCTACGAACTTCTCAGGTTTGCCAAGCTCTGCGAATATCTGAAAGACCGGGATCCGGATTACCGCGCGGGCTATTCGATACTGATTTATGATATAGGTGAAGAGGAAATTGCCGAAGCGCTTTCAGCCCCTTGTCTGGACACAATAGATATTCCACGCGGGGAATAGGAGCTGAGGCTGATTTTTTTGCATGGCATGCAGGCGGGATTTTAACTCAGCTGTGTTTTTCAGGTTTATATGAGAGGAAAAGAATACATCGCGGAAACTTGTACGGTCGGGAAGCTTCAAGGCTCCATGCGTTTCGACAGATATGCTTATATGCATATGGAGAATATCCCGACGAGAAAAAACGCATACAAGCTTGCCAAAAAAGGTCTTCTGCTGCTCAATGGCGATGCAGTTCGTCCCGACGCCGGCATATCTGAAGGCGACATCATAACGCTTCTGGAGAATACTGTCAGCAAACGCGTATTCGAACTTGAACTGAAAGTTCACTACGAGGATGACTCTTGTGCCGTGGTCGAAAAGCTTCCCGGCTACCCGACTATGGCAAACAGACACAGGACCATCGAAAACGCGCTTCCGTTCAATCTGCGTGCGGCGGACAGCCGCGATGCCCTGCAGCATCCGAAACCCGCACACCGTCTGGACAGATCGACAGGCGGACTTCTTCTGGCCGCCAAGACAGGTTCGGCTCTACGTTGTCTGAACCGCCAGTTCCATGACAGGGAAATCAGGAAAGAATACACCGCGATAGTTTCGGGAAAGCTTCCCCTGAAGGGAAAAATAGACATTCCTGTCGAAGGCCGCGAGGCCTGTACTTATTATGTCAGTGAAAGCTATGCTGAATCGCTACATACCGGATGGATTTCTCTTGTAAAAATAATACCACACACCGGCAGGAAACACCAGATCAGGCGGCATATGGCCTGGACCGGGTATCCGGTGCTTGGCGACAGGCTTTATTGTGACGGCGGTACTTTCAGGGGTAAGGGCTTGTTTCTCTGGTCAACGCTGCTGGAGTTCAGGAACCC
>CAZGYO010000316.1:0-3272 GCA_964530455.1 uncultured Victivallales bacterium | reverse complement strand
CTGTCTTCGGTCATGACTGGGAAATGAAAGTCGCAAAAGACAGAGTTTTCCCCCCGACAATTTTCCTGCGTGAAAATCTACAGATGTTCAGCGGCCCACAGCGGTTCGGCCTGACTTTTCTGATCGGGAGCATCGGCCTGGTCTGCCTTGCCGTCTCGCGTCGCAAAACCCGTCTTGACCGGATAATGGCCTGGAGCAGCATTCTTTTCGCCATTCCGGTACTCAGCCGCTTCTACCTTAACGGACGCTATATCTACACCATCCTCCCGGGCATGCTTTACGGTGGCGGATATCTTGTCTGTTTCCTCTCGGAAAAATTTCCCGCCGCCGGAAAAAAGCGGAGTTTTGCCGCCGGAGCCATTCTCATCCCCGCGCTGCTTTTCAGTCTCCTGTTGCCATTTGCCGGGCATCTCCCCGTCATCTCAAAAATTCCTCCCGGTAGGCTTTTTGCGAAATTCGCAGATTGGAAACGCAGCACTCACCCCAGAGCGGAAATGATCCTAATTTCAGCAACAGAACTGGATGATTCAGAATCCCTGCTCATTGTCGGAAGACCAAACCCACTGCCCATGTATTACCTCAGTGAAAAGCGCTGTGTCTTCATCTTCCCGAAATACCGACAGCTTGTCAGAAATTACAACAAAACAAAGACTCTGAGAAAACTATATAAATGGAAAATCGGAGCAATTCTGTTAGATCCGCATTATTTCCAGACCAGCGCTTATCGACACTCCGGGTTGGCAGAGATATGCCGGGACAACGGCTTTGCCGGGCAGACTGCAGAAGCCGCCGGATGGCGCCTCCTCTCCATGAACAATCGGAAGAATGAGCAGCAATAACCCAAAATACGGTATCTGGCGCGACAGCGTGAGTTCCATCATCACCTCCGCCGCCGTCATCATCCTGAATTTCATCCTTGCCGGTCTGCTGGCGAGGAGACTTGGAGAGAACCGTTTTGAAGACTATCTTTTCGCGCGGCGACTAATAGCCTTTTCCTTTCCGCTTGCGACACTTTCCATAGGAACAGGCCTGAGCCGGGCACTGGCCAGAAACAAAGACCGGCAAAAATACTGCGGAACTGTCCTGCGGGGTACACTGCAACTGCTTGCCGTGGCTCAATACATCATCATCGCAGTTGTTTTCCTTATCCCAAAGGCATGGCTGAAACACAATGCTTTTTCGGCATATTCCGGAACTTTCAACCTCTGGTTGCTTTGCGCGCTTTTCCTTGCGGGTTACAGCGGTTACATCCTGCTTTATTCCAGATACCGAGGGGAACTGCGTATTCCACTTGCCAATCTCGTAAACTTCATCTATAACGGATTGATCCCATTGACCCTGCTGTTTTCGCTCTTCGGCATAGACAAACTCAATGTCCAGTCATTTATTGTCTGCTGGGGCGCCGTGTATGCCACTGGATATTTATTTTACCTCTTCAAAATACCGCGCCAGGGAAAAAGTCAAAACCCGGGTTCCACTTGGTCGATAATATACAACGAGGTCATATCCTATTCATTGCCCCGTATCCCGGCAGGTATTCTTCTGACCGCAACACCCTTCGTTATTCCCTATTTCCTAAGGCTGAATAACGGCGATGCGGTTTTCTTTCTCAGCGGACTCATGTTTCCCCAGGCACTTCTTTATCTTGCAGGTCCTCTGTCTCAGGTTCTTCTTCCCCACAGTAGCTATCTCCATTCTAAAGGAAATACCGGTATCCTCAGCCGCGGACTGACCGTATTCCTCTCTTTTGCGCTTCCCGCAGGATGTGTTCTTGCCTGGTTGATATGGCTTTGGAGCGATTTGATCGCTTTACGGGTTTTTGGAGAAGGATATTCATCTACAGCAGCAAGTATGCGCCTGCTTTCAGTCACAGCTTTACCCGCCCTGCTTTATGCTCCTCTTTCCAGCATAATTAACGGTATTGAAAGAAAAGCCCTGATCACTCCTATTTTGGCGATTGGAACCGCCGTTGTGTTGGCTTCGTGTCTTTTACTTGGAAATAAATTAAACCTAACCAATGCCTGTTACATCATGATTGCCGGTCAATTTATCCCCGTCTTGCTTATTTTCCTGGTGCTTATTAGACGTATTCCAATACCAAAACTGTCAAATGAATTGCTCCCAGCTATCATTTGCATCGGAGCTTGCATTTTGTCAACATATTCATTAAAAGGTGTTTCGTGGCAGAATTCCATCTTTTTGAGCATCGCATTACCTGTTCTCAGTGCCATTATGTGCTCTATTATTTTTGTTATAAGTGGAATAATATCAAAATCGGCATGGAGCCGCGAAATTGCCCTTATTCTGAAGCCTTGGAGCAGCTAGATATTCAATTTAAAAAACATATGAAAATCATCATCCTGACCCAATATTATCCGCCTGAACACGGAGCCCCGCAGAAAGCTTGAAATATGCAAAGCAGATATTATAATTACCAACAAAATAACCCATTGACACATGAAATCATTTGACTGCAAAACTGCGCGCGAGACCCTTGAGCGGCGCGATAAAAAAGAAGAGGAGCGAAACGCGAGGCTTCTGGAAAAAGCTCGAAGTGATTTCAACACCATCCTGCAAGAGGCCGTGAAATACAATCCTATACGCATATATCAATGGGGATCTCTTCTCGATGTTGACTCCTTCAATGCGGCTTCGGACATCGACATTGCCGTCGAAGGCATCGAGAATACAGAAGATTTCTTCAGACTGCACCGTGAAGTTGAAGCTCTCACGGATTTCACCGTGGACCTTGTGCAGATCGAGAAGATTGAACCGGAATTCAAAAATATCATCCGGAAAAAAGGCAGGCTTGTCTATGAAAAAGACTGACGAGAAGCTTGACATATTGTTCTCAGAAATAAATGAAACTTTGAAGCTGTCTTCCCGATTGGCCAAGCTCTTCTCAGAATCCAGAAAGCGCCTCGCCAAAGATAAAGCCGATACTAAAAATGCGATCGCAATGTCCGAGATATTCGCCAAATATTATACCTGCATAGAGACACTGTTTTTACGTATTTCACAGTATTTCGAAAACAATCTCCCCCGGGACAAGTGGCACGCAGAGCTTCTGAAACGCATGAAAATTGAGATTAAACCCTTCCGACCCAATGTTATTTCAGAGAAGACCTTCGATCTCCTGGACGAGTTCAGGAGATTTCGGCACTTCCAGCGTTACTATTTCGGTTTTTCATACGATTGGGACAGACTGGAATTTCTGCGCGCTAAATTCGATGAATTGCAACAGTTAATAGTAAATGACTTGAAAAAATTCC
>CAZGYO010000315.1:0-3286 GCA_964530455.1 uncultured Victivallales bacterium | reverse complement strand
GCTGTGTTCATCAGAATTTCACAAGACCCTGCTTCTTTTGCCTGAACCGCATTGGCGTGGTTCCCTTGATCCTTTTGAACTGGCGGTTGAAATGTGACAGGGTCCGGAACCCGGATTCCGCAGAAACGTCTATAACCGGAAGGTTGGTTTCGATGAGTAACGAACATGCGTGGCCTATCCGGATCCTGTTTACGTACGCTATCACCGTGGTGCCGGTGGATTTCCGGAAGAATGCACAGAGATTCGAAATGCTCATGTTGACTTTAGCGGCCACTTTTTCGAGCATGACATGCCTGTTGATGTTTTTAAGCAGGTAGTTGCATATAACATCAATTCTTTCGACATCCACGCTCTTCTGCGGGGGGCGGTAATATTCCCCGGCAAGAGTCACGGCATTTTCGTCGGACGAAAGCGCATCGAGTATTTTGAGGAACATCAGAAACGAATCCAGGCCGGCATCGTTTTTTCTGGAGGTCAGCCTGTTGATAATGGGGGAAACTTTTCTAAAACACTTGCCATGGAACATCAGCCCCCTGCCGGCTTTGTCGAGAAGTCTGGAAAAGGCCCTTAGTTCGGGCACTGACAACTCGATATCCCGGATCAGGTTTGTATGAAAGCGTATCACCCGCCGGTCGGTATAGGCCGGTTTTGTTTTGGCCTTTGACAGATGATAGAAGTTGTGTGGCAGCCCCGGTCCGAGAAGATATATCCGTCCTTCCCCGAATGTGTCCTGGTGGTCGCCGACCATGCAGAAACCACCCCGTTTCAAAGGCATTATCAGTTCGTAGTGGTCATCGTGATAGTGCCATATGGGCGACCAGCAGTCGTCCCGGGTATGCTGCGTGTATATGCAGCTGCGATTCCTTGTCTCTTCGGCGTATTCTTTAAAGACAAATGCCTTGATCGGTTTCTTTCCTGACGCGTTATTCCGGATTTTATGCCTCTAGCAGGCACGCAAACAATAAAATAGTACCGGAAATTAATAAAATAAAGGGAGAATTCCCGAAAACAGCGATTATTGTTATTTTCGAAAGTTTCAGGAAACAGAGAGGAGTTTAACATGAAAGCGCTTTTTATCGGGGGCACGGGAAACATAAGCTCGGCGGTAAGCCGTTTGGCCGTTGAAAACGGTGTGGACCTGTATCTGCTAAACCGCGGAAGAACAAAAGTCGAGATTGAGGGAGCCAAATCGCTGGTGGCCGACATAAAGGATTCGGAAGCGGCGGCCGAAGCGGTAAAGGACTATGATTTCGATGTTGTGGTGAACTGGATAGCATTCAACACCGATGACGTGGACCGTGACTACGCCCTGTTCAAGGACAAGGCCGGGCAGTATATATTCATAAGTAGCGCGTCGGTTTACCAGAAACCTCCGGCTACGCCTTTCATCACGGAATCGACCCCGCTTCACAACCCGTTCTGGATCGGTTATTCGGACATGAAGATCGAGTGCGAGGAACGTCTCAACAACCTTTACCGGAAGGAGGGCTTCCCGATAACGATAGTCCGGCCTTCACTCACCTACGACACTGTTTTCCCTGTCGCCATCGGTAGCTGGAACGATTTCACTCTGGTCGACAGGATGCGGAAAGGCAAAAAGATAATCGTGCACGGTGACGGCACTTCGCTCTGGACCTGCACCCACAGCGACGATTTCGCAAAAGGTTTCCTGGGGCTCATGGATAACCCGCATGCGCTTGGACATTCGTTCCATATCACATCCGACGAAGTCCTCAGTTGGGACCAGATATACCAGACTGTCGCGGAAGCCGCCGGAACCACGGCGAAAATCGTCCATATACCCTCGGACTTCATAGCGAAAATGGTTCCTTGGCACAAGGGAAGCCTCCACGGCGACAAGGCCGTGAGCGCAATTTTCGACAACAGCAAGATAAAACAGTTCGTTCCAGGTTTTAAAGCAGATATTCCTTTCAGGGAAGGTATCCGACGCACCATCGAGTGGTTCGAAGAGGATCCCGAAAGGATGGTGATCGACGAAGGAACGAACAAGATGATGGACGAGATAATCGAGGCTTATGAAAAAGTTTACGAAAACCTGCCATGACATACAGATGGAAAACTGAAATGCGGAATCTTTTCGGATATGACGCCTAAAGAACGCATGCTCACGGCAATGACCGGCGGTGTGCCCGACAGGGTTCCCTGTTCGCCCGACACCAACTGGATGATCCCCGCGAAGATGACCGGCGGCCCATTCTGGAATGTATTCAGGGAACAGGATCCTCCCATCTGGAAAGCCTACAACGACTGCGTCCGCTATTTCGGGCTTGACGGTTTCTCGCATCACGGGACGTACCGGGTTCCCCCTCGGCCCGGGGTTGAAAGCAAATCCAGTATAGTCAGGGAATCCGGAGACGAGCTTGTCGTGAGATCCCTCTTCCGCTGTCCCGCGGGCGAAATGACCAGGGAAACCGTTCATTTCAGATACGATGCGCCGGCGGACACCAAAAAGTGGATGGATGATTTCGAGCAGCAGTACGACTGCATCAGATACATGTTTTTCGGAGACGTGGACAAGATCAGTTTCGACAGATACCGCGAAGCGCGAAACGACCTGGGCGAAGACGGGGTAGTCGGGCTCTGCATGCACCTGCCCACACTTCTGACTCAATGGCGCGAACCCATGGAATCCTCGTTCTTGGACTATTACGACCATCACGACAAACTGGCCGAATTCATCGACGAATGGACAGAGTACCTTGTCAGGATAGCACACAAGATAATCGAACACGAAGTAAACCCGGATTTCGTTTTCTTCCCGAATTCCGGAATGATAACGATGCAGTCGGTGGATATTATGCGGGAATTTTCGTTGCCGGCGCTGAAAAAGCTCACGCGCATATTCAAAGAGGCGGGAATAGTAACCTCGCTCCACTGCTGCGGAAAAGAACGCGCACTCGTCGAAGACGCTGCCCTCGAAACTGAACTCGACTGCATAGACCCGCTCGAGATTGCGCCGATGGGTGACTGCGATCTTCGCGAAATAAAAGAGAAGTTCGGCGACAGGATAGCGCTTAAAGGAAATCTGCACACCACAGAGGTAATGCTTCGCATGAAACCCGCTGAAGTGGAAAAAAAGGCACGGGAAGTTCTGGAAACCGGCATGCCCGGGGGCGGGTTCATCCTTTCCACGGGCGACCAGTGCGGCAGGGACACGCCGGAGGAAAATATCTTTAAGCTGCTGGAACTATCTGAAAAATATGGAAAGTATTAGAGCCAGTTTCAAAACTCCGCGTGAACCGCGTTGGTAGCGCAGGCGCGGCAG
>CAZGYO010000314.1:0-3305 GCA_964530455.1 uncultured Victivallales bacterium | reverse complement strand
ATCGACGCTTCAAAAATAGACTATCTTGTGTTTTATGACAAACCGCTGCAGAAATTCGACCGCCTGCTCGAGACCTACCTGGCTTTCGCTCCTTCCGGGCTGGACTCTTTTTCCATGGCAATGCCCCTCTGGATGAAACAGAAGCTGTTCATGAAACGTGAGCTTCGCCGAAGAATGGGCGCCGGATTCAGAGGAAAAATAATTTTTCCGGAACACCATGAATCGCACGCGGCAAGCGCGTTTTTTCCCTCGCCATTCCAAGAGGCGGCCATACTGACGATAGACGGAGTCGGAGAATGGGCCACCGCCAGCATCGGGCACGGGAAGGGGAACAGGATTGAAATACAAAAAGAAATGCGTTTCCCGCACTCCCTGGGACTTTTATACTCGGCATTTACATATTATACGGGCTTCAGAGTCAACTCCGGGGAATACAAGCTTATGGGCCTGGCGCCATACGGCAAAGCAAGCTTTGTCCAGACTATCAAGGATAATCTCCTTGAAATCTACGACGACGGTTCGATCTGGATGGATATGAGCTACTTCAACTACTGCCAGGGCCTGACGATGACCTCCGGGAAATTCGACCGTCTTTTCGGCGGGCCGCCGCGCCGCGCTGAATCTCCCATCACACTCAAAGACATGGATATAGCAGCGTCCATTCAGGTGGTAACCGAAGAGGTGATGATGAAGATGGCGCTGCATGCCAGGGAGATTACAGGTTCCGGAAATCTCTGCCTTGCCGGGGGCTGCGCGCTGAACTGCGTGGCGAACGGCAGGATTCTGGCATCCGGTGAGTTCGATGACATCTGGATACAGCCGGCTTCCGGAGATGCCGGCGGCGCCCTTGGCGCCGCTCTCTTTGTTCATTATCAGTTGCTGAACCGTCAGCGCGCTGTGGGCGCTGGGGACAGCCAGCGCGGGTCGCTGCTGGGGCCGGACTTTACCGGAGACGAGATCAGGGAGTTTCTTGTGTGTAAAGGCGTTGAATATCATGAATTCCACGAAGAGGATGAGCTGCTCGACACCGTTGCGGACGCCATCGCGGACGAAAAAGTCGTCGGCTGGTTTCAGAACCGCATGGAATTTGGACCGCGCGCCCTGGGCTCCCGTAGCATCATCGGTGACGCGCGCAGCAGTGACATGCAGTCGAAGATGAACCTTAAGATAAAGTACAGGGAATCTTTCCGCCCGTTCGCTCCATGCGTCCTGGCAGAGCACGTCTCGGACGTCTTCGAACTGGAAAGCGAGTCGCCATACATGCTGCTTGTCGCGCCCGTCAGGGAAGAGCTGAGAGCCGAACTTTCCGACGAGGAACGCGAAAGCATGGCCAATGACCCCGATTTGAGAAAACGCGTGAATATTCCGCGCTCTGAGTACCCCGCGATAACCCACATCGACTATTCGGCAAGAGTGCAGACCGTGGATGAAACGCGGCACGGCAGATATTACCGGCTGATCAAAAGTTTCTGCCGGAAGACCGGTAGCCCCGTAATAATAAACACCAGTTTCAATATCCGCGGTGAACCAATAGTCCGTTCCCCGGAAGATGCCTGCCGCTGTTTTATGAATACTGAAATGGATGTCCTGGTACTCGAAAACTTCGTCATCTACAAAGACGAACAGGAAAACCGGACGAAGCAGGACGTGGAATCTTATAAAAAATCATTCAGCTTGGATTAGCTGCATTTAGCGCATATTCCGCGAGCGCAATCTGCGCATGCACGGACGTAGCCGTGCTCATTTAGTGCATATTTGACTTCGCAAATCTGCACATGCAGCGAAGCTGCTTATTTAGATTTTTCGACTGAAAGGAGAAAAATATAAATTATGGAAACTGAAGACGACAAGAGAGAAGAGAATTTCGAGGATCTGGAGGTGGACCAGGGAATAGCGGCCGAGTTCTGGGAGTTTCTTTGCGAGAACAAGAAGTTCTGGCTTATCCCGATAATTATCGTGCTGCTTCTTTTCGGTCTGCTCGTGTTCCTCGGCGGCACCGGGGCCGCACCGTTTATATACACACTCTTCTAGCGCATATTCCGCGAGCGGAATCTGCGCATGCACGGACGTAGCCGTGCTCATTTAGATTTTTCGACCAAGGGGCATATTTGACTTCGCAAATCTGCACATGCAGCGAAGCTGCTTATTTAGATTTTTCGACTGAAAGGAGAAAAATATAAATTGATAAATCCATTTAAAGAGATTAACTGGAATCCCGACAGCGCGGCACTTAAGAGTTTCGGGCGTACGATACTTTCAGGCTGCGTTGTGATCGCCGCGATACTAGGCGCCTGGACCGGATGGGGCAAGGCTCTTGCCGCGGATACTTTCAGACTGCCGGCCATTCTCATCGGGATTGGTCTCGTCGTATTTATCCTGACACGTATTCCGGGACGGGCGGCCTTGCCCGTTTACCGGCTCTGGTTTGCCGTGGGCGCGAGTATCGGCATCGTCATCTCAAACCTTTTTCTGATTATCTTCTACTACCTGTTCTTCACACCCCTCGCGCTTGCCCTCAGACTTGCCGGCAGGGATCCGCTGAAACTCAAAAAACCGACCCGGAACACAAACTGGCAGGAACACAGGCAGATAAAGGACCTGGAAAGATATTTCAAGCAGTACTGATGCATATTCCGCGAGCGGAATCTGCATATGCAGCAAAGCCGCTAATTTAGATTGCGCGGCAATATAAATTGAGGAAAAAACATAAATGAAAGCGCTTGTATGCGGAGCCGGTGGATTCATCGGCAGCCACCTGGTCAAAAGACTGAAGTCCGAGGACGCGTGGGTCCGCGGTGTCGATCTCAAAAAGCCCCGCTTCTCTCCATCGTCGGCCGATGACTTCGTGCTGGGCGACCTGCGCGATCCGAAGTTCTGTGATTCCATTGCCGACCGGCAGTTCGATGAGGTCTACCAACTCGCCGCCGACATGGGCGGCGCCGGATTCATATTCACCGGAGAGAACGATGCCGATATCATGCACAATTCGGCACTGATAAACCTGAACATCCTGCACGTCTGCAGAGAGAAGGGCATCAAACGGATATTCTATTCATCCTCAGCATGCATGTATCCAGAACACAACCAACTCGATCCCGACAACCCGAACTGCGTGGAGGACTCGGCATATCCGGCGGATCCCGACAGCGAATACGGCTGGGAAAAACTCTTCAGCGAACGACTCTACCTTGCCTTCCACAGAAATTACGGGCTGGATGTGCGCATCGCACGATTCCACAATATATTCGGGCCCGAAGGCAGTTGGAACGACGGACGCGAAAAGGCGCCCGCCGCCTTCTGCCGGA
>CAZGYO010000313.1:0-3311 GCA_964530455.1 uncultured Victivallales bacterium | reverse complement strand
CTGCGGTTCTTTGATAGCGGTCATCATGTTTACATGAGTGAGCCCGACATCGGTTGCTTCCAGGAACTTCATAGCGCTGCTCAGGTCCCGCGTATATATAGACGAGGCCAGGCCGAACTCTACATTGTTTGCTGTTTCTATGGCTTCATCGAAGTTATCCACCTCGACAATTGAGAGGACCGGACCAAATATCTCTTCCTGTGAAATTCTCATTTCAGGAGCGACACTGCCGAAGATCGTGGGTTGGATAAAACATCCTTTGTCATATTTCTGCCCTGAAAGGCGCTTGCCGCCGAGAAGCAGTTCGGCGCCTTCGGATCTACCTGTTTCGATATATTCCAGGATTGATTCGACCTGCTCTGTGCCGCAGACCGTTCCCATGGTGCTTTCAGGATTGAGCCCGTTGCCCACTACGAGTCTTTTCGTACGTTCAATTACCTTGGCGGTCATTTCCGCGGCGATTTTCCCGACCAGGATAAGCCGACTCGTGGACGTGCACCACTGGCCCGCGCATGCGTACGCGGCAGTCACGGCGGCGTCCGCCGCGGCGTCCAGGTCGGCGTCCGGGAGTACAACAAGGGGATTTTTACCGCCCATTTCGAGCTGTGTACGAGCAAGTATTTGAGCGGCTTTTTCGTTGATGTTGCATCCGACCTGTGTCGAGCCGGTAAATGATATGGCCTTTATCTTCGGATTGCTTATAATCTCCTCTCCCACGGTGCGTCCGCCCCCCGTGATAAAATTCAGAACGCCACGCGGAAGCCCGGCTTCCACAAAAAGTTCCGCGAATTTCGCGCCTGTCTGTGGAGTAAGGCTGGCGGGTTTGAACACACAGGTATTTCCGGCCATGAGCGCCGGCGTGCATTTGCGTCCGGGAACATTGAACGGGAAGTTCCAGGGGCTTATTACGCTTACCACCCCGAGCGGTTCGCGTTTGCTGTAGGCGAAACAGTTATTCCTGGCGGTGGGCATTGTCTCCCCGCAGAGTCTGAGCCCCTCGTTGATCTGGAAACGCATTTCCGAGATAGCGGCGTTGATTTCAGCTTTGGACTCGTCAAGAGTCTTCCCGTTCTCGCGCGTCAGTACCTGCGCGAACTCGTCTCTGCGTCGGATCATCTTGTCCAGCGCCTTGTGCATATAAGCCGCGCGTTCATATACTGAAAGGCCCTTCCATGCGGGGAAGGCCCTTTCGGCGGCTTCCACCGCATGGCGGGCGTCGCCGCTTGTTGATGAAGGCCAGAGCCCCGTCACCTCGTCGAGATCCGCGGGATTCCGCTGTTCGAAATATTCCCCGTTTTCCGGTGCGCGCCATTCTCCGTCGATATAATTTCTGAACTTTTCAGCCATCATCGTACTCCTGGTTTTTCTGTAAAATTGCGGAGCGTGAAAATACCGTCTGTCTCAGCGGATTTCCAGCATAATAAAAAAATACCGGCAGACCTGCCGGTATTTTTACTTACAGAGAAGCAGTGATTGATCTGCTATTTGACCAGGCTTTCGCCGCTGTCGTCGTCGCTGTCATCGTCATCGCCGTCCGTCGCGGCTCCTTTCGCGGCGGCAACCTTGAAAGTCGGCAGGAAACGGTAATAGACCTCAAGCATAAGACAGCAGAGAGCAGTCGCATAGACCGGTCCGTCAATACCCTTGAACTTCCCTTCGCCATGACCGCCTGCGTTGGCGGCGCCGCCCGCGGCAGCCATCATGTCCATGAGCGGGGTATCCCAACGGCCGTCCTTCTTCTGGTTATTGATGAGCGCGCTTGTGAACTGCTTGTTCCACACCTTCCATTTGGCCTGTCCGGCATATTCCTGAAAAATAGCCTGTGTCTGGTAATACCATGCGTAAAGCGCCCATTTGGCGTGGCCGTCTTTTTTGAAATTTTTCCAGTCGCAATAGAACCATTCGTTCGGATCCGTGAGGAATCCGAGGCCCCATTTTGCATCGGGGTCTTTTCCGTGTCCGAAAAGCTGGAGGCAGAGGGTTCCGACAGCGGTCATGGTATTTTTTCCGCCGCCGCCGCTGTAATTAAAACCGCCTTTCCCTTTATGCACCGTCTTGATGGCCTCGACGCTTTTGTCAATCGCCGCTTCAAGCCCGGAGGACGTGCATCCCCCTGCGTAGGCCGCTTTCAGAGCCTGGTAGTTCCAGCCGGCTACCGAGAGGTCGCAGCGGGTTTCCTCGTTATTGTAGTTGTAATTAAAACTGCCCTTGGAATTCTGCCCCGCGATAAGGGTATCCATCCCGGGGTTAACCACTTCTTCGAGCATCGGAATCTGGGTCATCGCATAGGCCTCTGAAAGCGCGTAGAGCACCATGCCGTGACTGTATCCCCCGCTTACCTTCCCGTTGCCGGATTTCACCCATTCGACCTGTTTCTGTATTGCTTTGAGTACACACTCTCCGAACTCGGGGCTCGAGGGGGTTTCGTTATGGCCCAGGAACGCGAGAAGCGCCAGCGCTGAGAGTCCGGGGGAATGTCCCTTGCTGTCTCCCCAGGAGCCGTCTGGATTCTGGTGATCTCGGAGCCAGCGGAGTCCAGCGTTAAGCGACTTTTCGGTGCGGTTGCTTCCGCCGTATTTTTTCAGCGCGGACTGTTTGGCCCTTCCGGAACGCGCGGCCATGATTCCCGGCAACACCAGGGCGGACGCCGAGGGCTTCATATTGAGTATCTGCGGCATCACTATTTCCGTGGAGGGAGCGTCTATCTGGACCTGCTCGACTTCGACGGGGGTATCCGTAACCACGTCCGGACGCTCGACCTCGATATCCACTTCGGGCATTTCTTCGGGTTCCGGCTCGGGAGGTTCGGGGATATCTTCAGGTTCCTTGATATCAACCTGCTTCATCTCCACCTCGATGTCCTTGCGTTCCTCGGGTGGCTGAAAAACGATTATACTGCTTAAAAAAGCCACGCCTATCACATGCATTATCAGCGATATCACCGGTCCGGTCATATGCTCTTTGATGTCGCTGGCGGTTATCTTCCTGGCTGCGAGAAGCTCTTCCTGCCCGGACTGGATCTCTTCCAGGCCTTCTTCGTGAATCTCCTCTTCAAATTCCTGATATTCTTCCATGCTTCCTTCTCCCGGTTTTATATTAACGAGCCAATTTTATATATTACCGCATCCAATATAGTATATCTTAATGTCCTCCATTAGTAAACCCGTAATAAAGTATAAATCGGAACTTTTACGTGTTTTTTTATAAAATTTAATTATATCGGCAATATACACTAATAAAATTAAGCTACTGCGTAAATTAGTGACATTAGCCCGGATTTTTCATGAATTTCCGGCGCTGTAGCCGCCAGG
>CAZGYO010000312.1:0-3314 GCA_964530455.1 uncultured Victivallales bacterium | reverse complement strand
TGCAGATTCTAAAAGTTTTGGAATATCCAAAACCTTTTCGAATATGCACTAGCTATCGGAGCCCGCCGACAGCGAATGCGCCGCATGACAACTGCTTTTTCAGGTTCAGCCTCGTTTCAGTCGGCCGTAATGAAAATATATCCTCAGAAGATCCCTCAGTATCCCTATACTGTCAGTGAAACCTATCTTCGACGCGCCCGGATCGCTCCATTCGCGCAGCGGACATTCGCATATTCCCCTGCCTCCGGCCCGGAGGATGAGTTCCACATCGAACAGCCACCTGGACAAAAAAGGCTCAGTGAAAAGCTTTTTCACCGTGGATTTTCTGAACAATTTCGCGCCGCATTGCGAGTCATACGTCTGAACGCCGAGAAGCACAGCGAAAAGAGCGGCGAAACAGCGGCCGACCAGGTGCCTCGAGGCCGATCTCGATATCATGTTGTCGCTTTTCTTCACACGACTCCCGAAAACCATCTCGGCATCCGGAAAGTTGTTCCGGCAGTAACCAATAAGTGTTTCCACTTCCGGCAATGGCGTCGAAAGGTCCGCGTCCCAGAAACCTATCCAGTCGAGCTGACCGCAATACTCCTGCGAAAGCACATGCAGCATGCCCACCCTCACCGCCTCGGCCTTGCCACGGTTCCTTTCCAGGTGAAGCGCCTCTATATCTTCGGATTCCATGTCGTCCAGAAGCAGCCCGGTCCCGTCCGTAGAACCGTCGTTCACAAAAACGAAACGCAACCCGGCCGCTTCCATGAAAGTACTCGGCGAAAGCCGCCCCTGCTCGTTGTAGCAGGGCACTACAAGACATATTCCAGGCATCCCGGGATCAAGCTTCATTTGAAAATCCTCTGAAAATCAATGTCCTCGGAAGCTAGAACCTTGACCAGGGAACTCATGCCCTCGGTCTTCTTCTGCAACCCGCTATAGTATTCACTGTACTCCTCGACGCTTTCATCCTCTTCGGGCGGCCTCATCCCTATGAAAACGATATCGGCAACCTCCGATCGCTTCTTTATGATCTCGAACGGCGCCTCGCCCCCGGAGCTTATCACTTCATATGTGGCTTCCAGGCGCGACCTCCTTATGAAAGTCTCTATCTGCTCCATGGCCTCCTCCGGTTCGATCTCCCCGTCCCTGACGATGGTCTTCAGAATAAGGCGGGCTCCGCACCAGTAGTGACTGCTCTTCATCAGATGGGCCAGCGCAAGCATCAGCCCCGCATTGTTCCGCTGACGCCCCCACCATACATGTATCTCGGGATTGTACGCCTCGGTGGGCGGCGCGCTGCTCTCACGGACGATTATAAGGTTCTTCCTGACGGAGTAGATCATACGCACAATTTCGACGTATCCCTTGACGTTTTCACTCTTCTCCGTCTCGCCGATAAGTATTGTGTTCGGGACAAGAGGACCGAATCCGTAGTTCCGGACCAGCTCCTTCGCGCCGGAAAGCATTGTCCCGGAAGAATGGACCTTCGCAAGAGCCGCAACATCCCTCCTTAGCAGATGTTCGACTATGGCCTCGCGGAGGTTCTCAAGGCGTTCATGTTCTACCGACTCGTCCACCACTGCGGCAACCGTGAGAAAACCCCTGCCCCGTGAAAGCGAATCCGCTATCTCTATAAGATGCCAGCGCTTTGTGGGCGCACCGCTCAGAACAAGAAGATTCGGTCTCCAGGTCTTTTCGTCCGCCTTTTTCCTGGACAGCGAATAAATTATGTTTCTGGCGGTCAGCATCATTATCCCGTAGCGCAGGTCACCCCAGTTCGCGTCCATGCTCCGCCGCCTGACAATATAGTAGATAACAGAGGTCACCAGCACCGCCATCACGGTCGCTATGTAGCTGATCTGTATCATCACCGAAAGACAGGCTACCGCGCCGAGAAGAGATATGCTCCAGTGAACCTTAAACCTCGGGCGCCAGGACGGACTGGCTATCATGCCCTCGAACGCGGCCGATACGTTAAGCAGGCAGTAGGAAGTCAGAAAAAACATGGACAGCACAGGCGCGATGAAGTTTAGACCGCCTGCAAGTATTCCCGCCAGCGCTACCCCGAACGTGATGAGAGTCGCTATCCTCGGATCCCCGCCTTGCCCGAAACCCCGCCCTATAAGAGTAGGTATTATTTTGTCGCGAGCCATCGCCTGCAGTGTCCGCGGCGCGCCGAGAAGCGCCCCCATCGCGCTCGACAGGCTGGCCCCCCATACCGCCCAGAGTATCAATGGACCATAGAACGAAAAATGCTTCATCACGAGAGAGTCACCGAGAAGGAGATCGGAACTCGACACCCGGAACGCAAGTATCACCGGGATCGCCATGTATATAAGATAACCCGTACACACTGCGCCCAGGGTCCCGAGCGGAAGCGACTTTGCGGGACTCTTCAGGTCTCCTGACATAGCTATGCCCGCCTCAATGCCCGTCACCGCCGGAAAGAATACGGCAAAAACGTGTATAAAAGACTTGCTTTTGAGCGGTACAAACTCGATCCCGCGGCTGAACACGAACGGTTCCTTCCCGACAAAAAACGATATCAGCGAAAGAAGTATCAGCCCAAATATGAAAAACTGGGTCTTCAATGCCAGGTCCGCGGAAAAATAAGCCACAATAGATATCACAAGAAGTGTCCCTATCCCCACCACCTGAAGAGGCGCCAGACTGAAACCCGACAGGTAATCGGCGTACGGCGCGAGAACACTGCCCAGCAACGACTCCGAAAAACCCGCTATGTAAAAGGATATACCCAGCGCCTGCGCGAAGTACAGAGGCAGACCGACCGCGGCGCCGGTCTCCAAACCCAGGGATCTGGATATTATGAAATACGCACCGCCGCCGCCTATCTTCATGTTCGTGGCCAGCGCCGAAAGAGACAGCCCGGTAAGAAAGGTTATCGCGCTGGAGATGGTCACTATAATCAATGTCTGCGTAAGTCCCCGCTGCCCAAGCACCCAGCCGATACGCAAATACATCACAACCCCGAGTATCGTCAGCATGCTCGGGGTAAAAACACCCTTGAACGTGCCGAACTTATAACCTCCCCCGCTCTTCTCCGCGGGTTCGTCCGGCAAGGGCAGCGAACTGAAATCTTTTTCCTCCAAAATCAAACACCGTCATTTTTCGAACAGCTGTCCCAACCCGTTTATCTCTCAGATTTGACGCGCTGTAACATGTTTTCAGTTTTTTCACTAAAGAAGACCGCGTCAATCTATATCTCATCCTGTCAGCCTTCAACTTGAATTGCACCGTTTTTATCAAATGAGCCAATTTCAAAACTCTCCGTGGCCGCCCAAAGGACGACCGCGCGCTGGCTT
>CAZGYO010000311.1:0-3328 GCA_964530455.1 uncultured Victivallales bacterium | reverse complement strand
CGGCACATCGGCCTGTGTTTTTCGTGATTTCCAGAGTCGTTCCGCATTTACATGCCCAGCCCCTGATTCGCGCCGGGACGCCGTAGACAAGTGCGTGATCCGGGACATCCGTTGTGATTACACTGCCCGCTCCAATCATCGCGTATTCGCCGACTGTGTTTCCGCAGATGACAGTGGCGTTGGCGCCGATTGTACAGCCTTTTTTCAGAAGCGTTTTCCGGTATTCGTCCTTGCGTTCAATGAACGATCTGGGATTTATCACGTTGGTGAAGACCATCGAGGGCCCGCAGAAAACATCGTCTTCAAGTATGACGTCGTCGTATATGGAAACATTGTTCTGTATTTTACAACCGTTACCGATCACGGCCTTTGAACCGACATTCACGTTTTGCCCGAGACTGCATTTACTCCCGATCCTGGCTCCGGGCATGATGTGGGAAAAATGCCATACCTTCGTCCCTTCACCTATTTCCGCCCCTTTGTCTACGTAGCTGGATTCATGCACAAAATATGAACGCATATCGACTCCTATGAAAATTTTCGGGTTAAAGGCAGTTCAACGACCCCGTTTTCGGCGGCGGACCTGTAGATGGCCAGTATGATTTCCAGGCTCTTTCTGCCGGTATGCCCGTCGGTGTCTGACATTGTGTTGTCTAGCAGATTCCTGTATATCCTGTCATAGTACGGAGTGTGGCCGAAACCGTAAACCGAACCCGGCACGTAGTTTGACTGTTCGACAATCTTGTCGTCGTCGTCGTAGTCCTCGAACACCCACTTGTCAATCTTGTTAAGGGCGATGCCGCCAACTTTGGCGGTCCCCTTTTGCCCCAGTATGGTTATCGAGCCCTCAAGGTTTTTCGGGTATGTCAGCATAGTGACGTTCATGGATCCAATGGCCCCGCTTTTAAACCTGAAGACGGCCGAACCCGTATCTTCCGCCTCAATATTCCTTTCAAGTGTAGCAGTTATGGCCGTTACCCGCTCAACATCGCCCATCAGCCAGTATAGCGCGTCCACGTAGTGGCTGGCCTGGTTCATGAATGCCCCGCCGTCAAGCTCCCAGGTTCCCCGCCAGGCTGCCAGCTCGTAGTACTCCTGCGGACGCTGCCAGAAAACATTGGAGTACGCGGTGTATATCTTGCCGAAACGCCCCTTGTCGATAGCGCCCTTCAGTAGCTGCATCGTCGTGTTCAGTCTGTTCTGCTTGATCACAAAAAGCTGGACGTCAGCCTTTTCGCACGCGCATATTAACGAATCCGCGCTTTCGAGGTCTATCGCCATGGGTTTTTCAGTGATCACATGCTTTCCCGCTTCCGCTGCCTTTATGCCCATATATGGATGCATTCCCGAAGGGGTAGCTATAACGACAGCGTCAGCGTCGGTCTCTCGAAGCATCTCGTCGTAATCGTCGAAGGGGGGGGCGCCGGTTTTTTCAGCGGCGGATTCGAGCCTTTCTGAATCGGTATCGCAGACGGCGACGATTGAATACTTGCCGTCCAGATGCTTGAGGGCTTTGAAATGCTGTTCCGAAATTCTGCCGCATCCCACAAAGGCTGTTTTTATCTTCTTGTCCATTCGTAATCCCTTGATTTCAATGTGTTCTCAGTTTCCCAACTATGTCAGTGACCGAACCGAGTCCGCGTGAGTCGAGATATTCGTTGAGACCCTCGATTATACGCAGCGGAACTGAAGGTTCCGCGAATATCGCGGTTCCCACCGCCACTGCACTTGCTCCCGCGAGAAAAAACTCCACCGCGTCTTCAGTGCATGATATTCCACCCATCCCTATAATAGGGACATCCACCGCGTTTGCGGCATCGTAGACAAGTTTCAGCGCTACAGGCTTGATCGCGGGGCCGCTCAGGCCGCCGGTCACATTTGCAAGCCGCGGCTGCCATGTCTCAGCATCTATTGACATTCCCGGGAGCGTGTTTATAAGTGAAAGCATGTCCGATCCGGAATCCACCGCGGCTTTTGCGAAATCCGCTATTGCAGGCACATTCGGGCTTAGTTTCGTTATCAGCGGCAGTGAACTGACTTCCCTGACTTCCGAGACGACTCTGGAAAGGAGTCCGATATCGGTGCCGAAAGCTATTCCTCCTTCCTTTATGTTTGGGCAGGAAACGTTTATTTCCAAGGCGTGGATATTTTCGCCCGCTTCCTCGAGCATCCGCGCGGCTTCGCGGTAGTGCTCAATTGTCTTTCCCCATATATTTACAATCACCCTGGCCCCGCGGGAAGAGAGCGCGGGCAGGTATTCCGGCTTCTCAAGGAAATCCCTGATTCCCGGCCCCTGCAGGCCTATCGCGTTCAGCATGCCGGATTCCACCTCCGCGACGCGCGGTGTGGGATTACCGTGCGAAGGAAACACCGCCACGCCCTTTACCATCACGGCTCCGAGCTTTTCCGGCGGAAGATAATCCAGATAGTCTGTTCCGAACCCGAAAGTTCCGGACGCTGCCATTACAGGATTCTTAAGCTTGAGATTTCCGAGTTTTACACTTAGATCGGCCATTGCGTTTTGTCGATACCCTTTAAAATAATATTTGGCTCCCGCCGCTTACGTTACCAGTTTAAAATCTATTTGTCTCTGAACATATCAAGCTCATTTCATCCCTCCTGCACAAAACGGGTTTAAATCCGGGGCGGCGACTAGCCGTCCGTCGCACGGCGTGGTTCGTCTTCCTCGTTGTCGTTGTCAGCGAAGCGGTTGTCGTAATCGCCGCACAGAGCCGGTTCCTCACGCAATTCATGATACCGTCATGGGCATGAACTAATAGGGTTAAAGTCCCTTGTGCGAGAATTCAATATGTGTAACATAACCGAAGTACTAGCGAAAGGCAAGTGCGGGTCCGTGAGGAGTCGTGCGGAGGAAGCCTGTAGCAAAATTATGAGCCGAGGAATGACAGAATGAATATATGGCGCGGTAAAAGAAAAGGGGGGATAAGTGTTCACTATCCGGCTACCCCGGATTTTTCCTTATTTCCAGGGCTGAAAGCCTGTAATCCCATCGCCCGGGGAATCGCCCCGGGTATATGTGTCCCCAAAAATATCAGGGCTGCAGGCCCGAATATTTTATAAAAAACTTAAAAATCACCTTGTGGCTCCAGCACGGCACTGGCTTCGTGGAACAGCCGGGGCAGGTTTTCGTGTTGAGCGCTTGAATTCCCCAGACCTCCGGCATATACTTTATCTTGGTTCAAATATCAAACGGCTTACAATTTAATGGTTGTCAAAACCAGATTTCAAGGAGAAAAAACCATGAAAAACAAAATTCTTGCGGTCTTAATCAGCTTCGCTTTTATTTTGCTTGCCGGATGCGGTACTT
>CAZGYO010000310.1:0-3332 GCA_964530455.1 uncultured Victivallales bacterium | reverse complement strand
CCACCACGACAATGGCGTCGTCAACCACCGAGCCGATAGCCAGTATAAGCGCGAAAAGCACCAGCACATTCGCGCTGAACCCGAACAGATAGAGCACGGTGAACGATCCGATCAGGGATACCGGTATGGTGATCGAAGGAATCAATGTCGCGCGCCAGTCCTGCAGAAAGACGTATGTGATCAGGACGACAAGCGACATTGTAAGGCAGAGCGTAAAGACGATTTCGCGCATTGTCGCTCTGACAAACTGTGTAGGGTCATAGGCGACAGTATATTTCATGCCTTCAGGAAAATACTCCGAAAGTTCCTCTAGTTTCTCTTTCGCGGCATCTATCACTTCCAGCGCGTTGGCATCGTTTTTGCGGTATATCGCCATGGCGATGCTCGGCTTGCCGTCAAAATAGCTGTTGCCGGAATAATTGCTTGCACCAAGTTCGACGTCGGCGATATCCGAAAGCTTTACCTGTCGACCGTACTCATCACTGCGCACCACAATATTCTCGAATTCGCGCTCATTCTTCAGCCTGCCAGCGGCATTGATCTTGTACTGGATGTAGTCGTTGCTTTGCTCAATGCCCACAGCGCCCGCGGCCGCCTGGATGTTTTGGGCCTTTATAGCGGTGGAAACATCCTGCGGTGTAATCTTGAGAGCCTTCATAGTGTTCGAGTCCAGCCATATCCGCATGCTGTAGTCGAGAGCGCCGAAGATCATGGCGTTACTTATACCGTCAATACGAGTGAGTTCATCCTTCACCCTCATGCTTACATAATTGCTCAAGTCCAGTTTCGTCGTTTTTTCGTCTTCACTCGAAAAAATAAAGACCCCCAACATGTCGCTGGACTGTTTTCCCACTGTTATACCGAGAGAAACCACTTCCGTCGGCAACGAGGACTCGGCGCGCTGAACGGCGTTCTGCGTATTGACCTGGGCCATGTCGGTATCCGTACCCGAAGCAAACGTCACCGCCAGTTCATAATTGCCACTGTTATCCGAGTTTGAGGAGAAATATACCATATCCTCCACCCCGTTCACTTCGGACTCAATAGGAGCGGCAATGGTATCGGCGACAACCGCGGCGCTGGCGCCGGGATATGAGGCCCGAACCCTGATCTCCGGCGGGGCGACTTCCGGATACTCGGCTACGGGAATTACCTTCATGCAAGTCAGACCGGCGAGCAGGATCGCAAGGGAGATGACCATTGCCAGTTTTGGCCGGCGGATAAATATCGCGGAGATCATTTTCCTGTTTTCTTCCCGCTTTTCCCGATCCCCCGGCTGCCTTTTTTTCGTGCCTGAACCGGTTTTACAGGCATTCCTGGAACGACCTTGTGGGTTCCGTCGACAACGACCGTCTCGCCGTCCGCCAGGCCCTCTTTGATCGTGTAATAGTCGCCAAGCATTTCGCCAATCCGGACATCACGTCTGGCGGGTATATTTCCGGGCCCCAGCACATAGACAAAGTTCGCTTTACTGTCCGTGACAATGGCTGAAGCCTTTACCCCGGGCAGAGGTTTTTCGCGTTTTTCCGAGACAATCGCGCAGACGTAACCGCCGGGAATAAGCATCCAGTCGGGATTGTCGAATTCAACCCATACAGAGATTGTCCCTGTATCGGCGTCGACTACATTGTCCGCGAACGCTATACGCCCCTTGCGGGGGTATATATCGCCGTTGGCAAGCCGTATGGTGACATCAAAGCGGTCGTTCTGGGCCTTGTACGTCTTGAAAAGGTTCTGGTATATCCGTTCGCTTATGGAGAATTTGACGTGTATCGGATCTAAACTGACTATTTTCGCCAGCGGCCGGCTTGAAAGGCTCACATAGTTTCCGCACGTTTTGCTTATCTTCCCGATTCTCCCCTGGATTGGAGAGCTTATACGCGTGTATTCGAGCCGGTTCTCCGAATCAATCAATTCGGCCTTGCGCTGTTTCAGCCTGGCGCGATGCATCTTAAACATTCTTTCCGCGTCATCTAAAGTGGAAACTGAAATCGCTTCCTTTTCAGAAAGAAGCTTCTGCCTGCTGTAGTTCTTTTCCGCGTAGTCGAGTTCGGCTTCCGCTTGCTCCAGGGAGGCTCTCGCCGCCATTACTTTTGCCAGGTATGTAGTGTCTTCTATCTCAAAAAGAAGTGCTCCTTTTTCGACACTGCCCCCCTCTTTGATATTTACAGTCTCTATAAAACCCGATACGCGCGCCTGGATATCCACTTCCTCAATCGCTTCCACATTGCCAATATACTCGCGAGGCATAGATTCGGTTATCATCTTCACCTTTTCAACCATAACATAAGAAGGCGGGGGCCCCTTCGGGGTATTCAAAGCCTTTTCTTCCTCCTCCGCCGGAACTTGCAGAGCAGCAAGCATTGACATGCATAAAATAATTCTGCTAAAACGACTCATCAGGTCTGCCTTTCCACTTGACTGTCTCCTTTATCCCAGAAAAAATATTGCGCACTATGAGATCAAAATTCTCCCTGCCGAAATTCTTTTTACCTGTCAACTGTTTTATCATCACACGCCTTTCGGAGAAGTTCAGAAGAATCCCGATAATACTGAGAACACAGATGTCGAGTTCTTCCTCGCCACCGACGTCCCCGTAACTGAAAAGCGTCCTTATATCCTCCAGCCGAGGCGCCAGAAGCTTCCGGTAAATGCCCGAAAAATTGTCCGTTTGCTTGATTTCCTCGCGCGCAAAAATCATCTGCAGTTCCCTGTCGAAACAATTTTCAGAAGTGCATTGCCTGAGCATCCTCCGAATAAAAGCCTCCACCTCCGCGTGCCATTCTTCCTCAGTTCCTATCCGCGTGTTTATATCACCGGTATTGATCTGTTCGGTCTTTTCAAGCAGGTACTCGAAAACCTTCTCGTAAAGCTGGCTTTTACTGGAAAAATGATAGTTTACAGCAGCAACATTTACACCTGCCCTGCCGCAGATGCCGCGGATCGTCGCCGCGTCAAACCCTTTTTTCGCAAATTCCGCCGATGCCGAACGCAGTATTTTCTCTTTTGTATTCATAAAATCAACAAAACGGTTGTTTGAAACAGTTGTTTGCCATAGTCTATGCGCTAAAAGATTATCATGCAAGGGCGAAATAGAAATAAAAGCGATTTCTCCACATAACCCGAAAATTTCATGAAAAATCCGGGCTAATCTTAAATTGAACAGCTGGTCGAATTGGGCTGGCTTGCCGAAGCTGTGGCCGGATTGTGTTAAATAGTTTATAATTAAAATGTTTATTTTCCACAAACGGCTTTTTTATCCTTAAGAACGGTTTTTTCGTAACCGTTAAGCTGGGGGGTTTTGTGGCTGACGAAGGTTGTGTCAGCAGTTC
>CAZGYO010000309.1:0-3339 GCA_964530455.1 uncultured Victivallales bacterium | reverse complement strand
CAAACTTGCCGTCCTGACCGAAAGAGAGCTGTATGCGACATTGCACCGCTCGAACCCCCCCGTCTTGCGCGGGATCAAAGACCAGGTCGAAACAGGAGATCCCTCGGCATTAGTCGATTCATTTGCCGACATAGAGCCGGGAACCCACGTAGTCCACCATAAATACGGTATCGCATTGTTCCGAGGAATGGATGAATCCGGGGAAGATGGGCTTGTGAGTGAAGAGATGCTGCTGGAGTTCGCCGATGAGGTGGTGCTATCGGTCCCTCTCTGGCAGTCTGATATAGTCAGCCGCTATATTGGGACCGGGAAAACTATTCCGAAACTGAGCAGGCTGGGGGAAAAAAGATGGTCTAAATCGAGGAAGCTTGCTTCCGACTCCGTGAGGGAAATGGCTGTTGAGCTGCTGCGCATGGAAGCCGACAGGGGAAGGACAAAGGGCTGTGCGTTTCCCGAAGACGGCAAGGAGCAGAAGTTTTTCGACTCTTCCTTCCCGTTCCGGGACACACCGGACCAGGAGCGGGCCGCCGAGGAGATCAGGAGCGACATGACAAGTTCTCACCCCATGGACCGCCTGCTCTGCGGCGATGCCGGATACGGAAAGACGGAACTTGCGGCGAGAGCGGCTTTCAGGTCTGTAATGGCCGGCAGACAGGTGGCGTTCCTGGTCCCGACAACCGTTCTCGCCCAGCAGCACTGCTACACTTTTCGCGAAAGGTTCAGTGAATATCCGGTAATAATCGAGATGCTCAGCAGGTTCAGAACACCGGCTGAACAGAAAAAAATCCTCGACAACGTCCGCGGGGGCAAAGTTGATATAGTTATCGGGACGCACAGGCTGATTCAGAAGGACGTGAAATTCAAGGATATCGGGCTTCTTATAATCGACGAGGAACAACGTTTTGGCGTGGCGCATAAAGAGAAACTGAAGAGACTCCGGTCAACGGTTGATGTCCTGACTATGACCGCCACCCCGATTCCGCGTACCCTCTACATGGCTCTGTCGGGACTGCGGAATCTGAGCACGATAATGACACCGCCTGACCTCAGGCTTCCTGTTAAAACAGAGATTGCGCAGTTTGACATCAAGCTTGTAAAGAGCGCGATAGAACGGGAGGTGGCGCGCGGAGGCCAGGTATTTTTTCTGCACAACCGCGTAAAGACCATACAGCAACGTTGCAGGGAGATACATCTGGCCGTTCCGGAGGCCGTCTGTGAAACGGCTCACGGACAGATGAACGAACATGAGCTGGAAGAGGTTATGGCCAGGTTTATCGACGGGAAAATCGATGTCCTGGTCTGCACCACTATTATCGAATCAGGAATAGACGTGCCTAATGCCAATACGATAATAATCGAACGCGCCGACCGTTTCGGGCTTGCCGAACTGTACCAGCTGCGCGGCAGGGTTGGCCGCTGGAACAGGCAGGCATATTCCTACCTGCTTCTGCCGCGTCGCGGCGTCCTCACGGGCGACGTCAGAAAAAGGATAGTTGCAGTGAGAAAATATACGCAGCTCGGAGCGGGGTTCAGGCTTGCGCTGAGGGATCTGGAGATCCGGGGTGCGGGAAATCTTCTCGGCCGGGAACAGAGCGGGCATATAAATGCCGTGGGATTCCATTTCTACTGCCGGATGCTCAAAAGCGCAGTCTCCGGACAGGATAACCGGATATCCCCGCTGGAACTGAGACCGGAGATGACTCTGGACTTTGTGGATTTTGCTTCTGGCAGGCGCAAAGGCCGCGTCTCCGCCGCCATTCCCCGGGAATATATTCCTTCGGAACTTCTTCGCATAGATTCTTATAAACGACTGGCATCGGCAAGGAGCGCCGGGGAACTCGATAAAATCCGCGCGGAACTCTCAGACAGGTTCGGAAAACTCCCGGAACCTCTCGAAAACCTCTACCGAATATACCGGGTAAGGATAGAAATGGCATCGTCCGGGTTCCACAGTCTCAGAACAAAGAACAAGCAGATCCGGATACGTTCGGAAGATGGTTTTATCTTTAAGGACGGCAGAATACCGCTTTTCTCTTCGGGCGATCCCGACAAGAAGCTTGACGAACTTGAGAGAGCCGTTTTTGATGCGGGGAGGGAATCCGCGTGATCCTCGGAAAGTGTTCGGGGGGTTTTTAACCGTCGATTTAAGGGTTATATTTCCGGGAAACCTGGAAAGGCGAGAAGGCGAATGGATACAGGAAGAAAGATTGCCGTCAGTTGCGGCGGAACGGGAGGGCATTTCTATCCCGGGCTGGCAGTCGCGCTTAGCGCCAGGGAAGACGGAATAGAGACTCTGCTCCTGCTGGCGGGCGCCAGAGCCGTGGATTTTGCCGGGAGCGCGGGAAAACACGACCTCGATTTCAGGTTGTTGCCGGAATGCGGAGTTCCCGGCGGAATAATGCGCAGCGCCAGATTCGCTTTCGACACCGCGCGCTCCGTAAGGCAAGCGGTGCGGATACTCCGTGAATTCCGGCCGGACGCGCTGCTCTGTATGGGCAGTTATACATCCGTCTCCACGGTTCTTGCCGCCAGGCTGGAGGGGATTCCGATTTTCCTGCACGATGCCAATGCCTGTATAGGCAGAGCGAACATATTTCTCTCGCGCTGGGCACGCGAGATATTCCTCTCGTTGCCACCCGTGAACGGCAAAAATCTCAAATGCCCGTACCGTATGACCGGCATGCCGCTGCGCCCTTCAATGAAAGCCTGCCCTAAAAGCGAGGCCGTCGCCCAGATCAACGACCTTTATGGCCTGAACCTTGCAGCCGACAGAATATGCATACTGCTGACGGGTGGAAGCCAGGGGGCCAGAGCGCTGAACGAGAAAATACCCGGCATACTTAAAGAACTTGAAAACCGCTCATTCCAGGTTCTGCACCTCTGCGGAAGAGCAAAGTCCGCGAGCGCTGAAAAAGCTTATGGGAACGCCGGGTTCCCGTTTTTCATAGTCGAGGAAACCGACAGGATGGAACTATTTTACTCCACGGCCGATCTGGTTGTGTCCCGCGCCGGCGGCAGCACCATCGCGGAAATGGCGGCGTTCGCGAAATTCGCAATACTTGTCCCGTATCCGCACGCTCGCGGACACCAGTCCTGGAATGCCGGCGCATACTCTGAAAGCGGCGCCGCCAGGGTCGTTGAAGAATGTGATATTGAAACTGAACTGCCGGGGGCACTGGCAGAGTTTTTCGAAGCCCCCCTCGAATACATTCGGCGCGGAAAAAAGGCGGAAACCGCGATATTCGGCGATGCCGCAAAGAATATAGTGGACAATATCGGGAATGCCCTGGCTTTGTGATGGTATGAATTTTTCCGTAGACAAGAAAAAACGGTTGCCAT
>CAZGYO010000308.1:0-3368 GCA_964530455.1 uncultured Victivallales bacterium | reverse complement strand
CGTGGCCGCGCGGCCACGGAGAGTTTTGAAATTGGCTCTGTGAAAAAAGTTTTTGCCGACCTTGCGGCAACTGATTTTTTCAGGATAACACAAACACACAAACACAGGCGACATTGTGGACCATTTTTTAGTGATAACCGTGGGGGCGGTTCTTGTAAACAATTTTGTTTTGGCGAAATTTCTGGGCATCTGCCCGTTTCTAGGAGTATCGCGGCATCTGAAGACGGCTCTCGGGATGTGCGGCGCGGTGGTCTTCGTGATGACGCTGGCCTCTTTTGTCACATCCTTCATATCGGTACTTATTCTTCGTGAAGACTCACTTTTCTGCCGTGCGACAGGTGTGCATCTGGATTTTCTCGAGACGCTGCTTTTCATAGTGGTAATAGCTTCGCTTGTACAGCTTGTGGAGATTCTGATGCAGAAGTTCAGTCCGCCGCTCTACAAGGCTCTCGGGATATATCTGCCTCTGATAACCACTAACTGCGCCGTGCTTGGCGTGGCTGTACTGAACACCAAGCTGGCACACGGAGTGATCGACTCCACGATATACGGTTTCTTTTCGGCCCTGGGCTTTTCGCTTGCGCTGGTACTGTTTTCGAGCCTTCGCGAAAGGCTGGATCTTGCGGATGTTCCCAAGGTCTTCGAGGGGACCGCAATAGCGCTTATAACGGCGGGCATACTGGCAATGGCATTTATGGGGTTTTCCGGACTGGTATGAACATTATACTCTATTCAATAGTGATAGTTGCGGCCACGGGAGTTATTCTGGGTCTTGTGATAGGCCTGGCGGTTCTTTTTTTCGGCACGGAGACGGACCCCAGAGTTGAAAAAATAGAAGATCTTCTTCCGGGCGCGAATTGCGGCGGCTGCGGCTTTGCCGGCTGTGCGGATTTTGCGCTGGCTCTGGCCGAAGGCAGGGCCGTTCCTGAGCAGTGCCCGGTATGCTCCGAGGAGGCAGGCAGGAAAATATCCGATCTTCTGGGACTTAAACACGAGCAGAGGGCTTCAGTCCTCGCGATCGTGCGTTGCAGCGGCCACAGAAAAGCCGCCAGGGAAAGCACGTGCTACAACGGCGTGAACGACTGCAAATCAGCCAACATGGTCGCGGGGGGATCGAAGGCGTGCAGGTACGGCTGCCTGGGCCTCGGATCATGTGCGAGGGCCTGTCCTTTCGGCGCCATAGAGTTGAGACACGGTCTAGCCGTCGTGCATCCTGAACTCTGTGTCGGCTGCGGGAAATGCGTAAGGACATGCCCTCGGAACCTGATCATCCTCACTCCTGAAACCCATGACATACATGTTTACTGCAACTCTCCGGAAAAAGGTGCGGCAAAAAGAAAAATCTGTTCTGTCTCATGTATAGGCTGCCGCAAGTGCGTGAAGGCTTCCGAGGACGGGCAGATAGAGATGGACGGATTTTTGGCCAGGGTGAACTACGAGTACCCCGAACCGGCCGGGAAAGACATTCTCGAAAAAGCGGCATGCCCGACAAAAGCCCTCCGCAGCGCGAAAAATCTGGCGGCAGAGAAGATCAACGGAAGCAAAAAGGAGGCCGCATGACGTCTGCAGGCACATACGCAGCACAGGATTTTCCAGGCGGCGTCCATCCACCGGAACACAAGGATCCGGCCGCGAACAAAGCGATAGAAACTGCCCCCATCCTGGAAAAATACCACGTAATACTCCAGCAACATATCGGCGCGCCGCCGGGACTGCTTGTGGAAAAAGGCGACGTGGTCAAAAAAGGCCAGCTTCTGGCAGAAAGCGGCGGCTTCGTATCGGCCAGGATACATTCTCCGACAAGCGGAAAGGTGGAGGACATCGCAGAACACCCGGGACCCGCGGGCGTTCCGATTCCATCCGTCGAAATCACATCCGACGGCGAAGATACGCCTTCCGGGGAACTTGAACCGATAAGTGATTGGAGAAACGCCGACCCTAACTTGCTTCTCGACAGAATAAGAGACGCGGGGATAGTGGGAATGGGCGGCGCGGCTTTTCCTTCTTCAGTAAAGCTCTCGCCCCCCGAAAACAAAAAAGTTGACACGCTGATCCTCAACGGAGCCGAGTGCGAACCGTATCTCACGGCTGACTACCGTTTGATGCTCGAAGACCCCGGCAATGTAGTGGCCGGCGCCGGGATCATGGCCAGGATACTCGGGGTCGACAATATCTGTATCTGCGTAGAGGACAACAAACCAGATGCCGTGGAAACACTTCGAAATGAATCCGCGGACATCCCGGTACAAAGCCTGAAGACCATGTATCCACAGGGCGCTGAAAAACAGCTCATATACACTCTGACCGGACGTAAAGTGCCGCGGGGCGGTCTTCCCATGGATATAGGCTGCGTTGTGCACAACGTGGGCACTGCCGCAGCCGTTGCTGCTGCAGTCCTGGAGGGAACGCCCCTGACGGAGAGGGTCACTACCGTCACCGGCACGCCTGTAGCGAATCCCGGAAACTGGAAACTGCGTATAGGCACACCGATATCAAAAGCCCTTGAACTCGCCGGCGGGATCAAGTCCGACACGGCAAAAATTATTCTCGGCGGGCCCATGATGGGCCTGGCGCAGTCATCCCTGGAGGTACCAGTGATGAAAAGCACGTCCGGAATCCTCCTCCTGGCTCCCGGCGAAATTTCGCAGTTCAGATCAATGCCCTGCATAAGGTGCGGACGTTGCGTCGATGCCTGCCCCATGAACCTGATGCCGGGAACCCTTAGCGTTATGATAGAAAGCGAATTCTACGACCTCGCCGAGGAAAAATATCTCATGGACTGCATCGAATGCGGTTGCTGCGCATACCTCTGCCCTTCGAACAGGCCGCTTGTACAGCACTTCAAACGCGCGAAGTCTGAAATAACCGCGAAAAGAAACAAAGAAAACAAGGCCTCCTGAACGATATGGAAAAGCAAGACAAAGAACGTAAAATACGACTGCCCGATACAGGGAAGCTCCTGGCGAGTACTTCCCCGCACATGCACTCCGGGGAAAGTGTCAGACAGATCATGTCCCTGGTAATACTGACCCTGATGCCGGCGCTGTGCGCGGGCGTCTACTTCTTCGGGCTCCGCGCCCTGCTGGTACTGGTACTATGCATCGTTTCATGCCTGGCTGTGGAGATCGTCATGGGGCGGATGACGGGCAGGCCAGATTCATGGAAGGATTGCAGCGCGATTCTTACCGGAATACTGCTGGGAATGAACCTTTCCGCCGGCGTGCCATGGTGGATATGTCTTATCGGGGCAGTCCTTGCCATAGGCCTAGGTAAACAGCTCTTCGGCGGGATCGGCTACAACCCGTTCAATCCGCCGCTTGTGGCGCGCGTGGGTCTGCTCATAGGTTTCCCGCAGATAATGACTACGT
>CAZGYO010000307.1:0-3400 GCA_964530455.1 uncultured Victivallales bacterium | reverse complement strand
GTATTGATATTGACATTGCGCCTGGAGTCTGTGGGGACGATTTGGGTTTCGAATCCCGCCATGGCCGCGCTTGCGGGGTTTGTTCCATGGGCGGCGTCGGGGATCAGCATTACCTTTCTGCCGGTCTCGTTCCGGGAACGGAAATATGCGGCCATAAGCATAACCCCGGTGAGTTCGCCGTGCGCGCCGGCCAGTGGTTGCATAGTAAACTGTGCAAAACCGAGTATCTCGCTGAGCATCCTTTCGGTCTCGTAGATCACGCAGAGTGCTCCCTGCGTGAGCGCGCCGCCGCGCCGCAGTTGCGGAAGCAGGGGGTGGAGGTCGGCAAAACCGCCGAGTAGCGCGACTTGTTCGTGGAATTTCGGGTTATATTTCATGGTGCAGGATCCCAGAGGGTAGAAATGGCTGTCCACGCCGAAGTTTTTGCGTGCCAGCAGCGTGAAATGTCTGACGGCCTGGAGTTCTGAGACCTCCGGCATGCGCAGTTCTGTTTTTCTTTTGAGATATTGGGGCACGGCATTCTTTTCCGGGACATCGGAAGCTGGAACCGAAGAGCCTTTTCTTCCTTTGCGGCCTTTATCGAAGATCAGCTCCATAGTACGGCCTCCAGGGCATTTGCGAAAGATTTTATTTCTTCCCGCGTTCTTTTTTCCGTGACGGCCACGAGCAGCTGCTTATTCCGTTCCGGGTAGTATCTTGAAAGCGGAAAGCCCGGCGCGAATCCTTTGTCGATCATTTTTCCCACTATTTCTGCCGAATCCCCGGGCAGGCAGATAACGAATTCATTGAAGAATGGGCTTTGGGGATCAAGAGCATTGACTCCCCGGATGGAAGTGAGTTGTTCAAGGGCGAATACGGCTTTTGCGGCGCAGAGCCTTGCCACCTCTTCGAGGCCGTTTTTACCGAGACACGCCAGGTATGCGATTGCGGAAATCGCGCAGAGGCTCTCGTTAGTACAGATATTGGAGGTCGCTTTTTCCCGTCTTATATGCTGTTCGCGCGCCTGCAGTGTCAACACAAATCCCTCTTTTCCGTTTTTGTCGAGTGTTCTGCCGACGACGCGTCCGGGCATTTTTCTGGTAAGTTTTTCAGTGACGCACATAAACCCGAGGTACGGGCCTCCGAAACTGAGCGGGATACCCAGGCTCTGTCCTTCGCCTGTTACGATATCGAATCCCATTTCGCCGGGCGGTTTGACGAGAGCCAGGGATACCGGATAGGTCGAACATACGGCAAGGGCCTTTTTTTCATGTGTAGCATCGACCGTTTCGCTCCATTCTTCGAGAGAGCCGAAGACGTTAGGGTACTGGACGATCACGCAGGCGGTCTCATCGTTGACGGCGTCCACGAGCTTTTCCTGGGCTGAACTCGAGATTTTCGGTGGAACCTCAACAAGTTCGACATCGAGATTGGTACTGTAGCAGCGGATCATTTCACGGAAAATAGGGGACACGGCCCCGGAGATGACCGCGCGTCTTTTCCGAGTGTCCCTGACGGCCAGCATCATCGCCTCGAAAAGGGCGGTTCCTCCGTCGTAGAGGGAGGCATTGGAACAGTGCATGGAGGTCAGCCTGCACATCGCGGACTGGAACTCGTATATTGCCTGCAGTGTTCCCTGGGATGCCTCGGGCTGGTATGGGGTGTAGGCGGTGTAGAACTCCGAACGGGCGCATATAGCGGGGACTGCTGCCGGGATAAGGTGGTCATAGTAGCCGCTGCCGAGGAAATTGACCAGTTCCGAAGCGTTTTGCGAGGCAAGATGCCGGAGTCCGCAGCCGACTTCGTATTCGGATTTGCCTGCGGGAATATTTTTAAATTCCGGGTATGGGGATTTTATACCGGCGGCGTTCCACATTTCCTCTATACCGGAGAATCCCGCGGCTTCCAGCATTTCGGAACGGTCGGAATCGGTATTCGGGATATATGGCATGTTGTAGTTTACAGTGAGCTTGTGTACTTATCGTATTCTTTCTTGTCCATCAATCCCTCCGTCTCGTCGATATCGTAATCGGATATCTCGCAGATCCATCCATTTTCTTCGGGGGAACTGTTTACAATCGAAGGGTCTTCTTCCAGATCTGTGTTCACGCCGCTGACCGTTCCGCTGACAGGGCAGTAGACATCGGAGGCGGCCTTTACTGATTCTATTACGGCGAGGACATCGCCCACGATCATGTCAGTATCTACTTTCGGGAGTTCGATAAAAGTAATATCCCCCAGCTCTTTAGCGGCATATTCTGTTATGCCGACAAGTGCATTTTCCCCCGAAACGTCCACCCATTCATGTTCCTTTGTGAATTTTTTCATTTTCACCTTCCTGTGTTTTTCCGTGTGCAATCTCGAAGTGCTCAGAATTTTTTTCTTGCCGTTCCATTTTTGTAGAATGGAAGGGGGCAAATTTTTCCGGGCACAAGTGCCCGTCCGGCTTCGAGAAGGACATTGTTTCCTTCTTCGAGCGCCGTTCCGGCATCTATATATGCCAAAGCCACGGCTTTTTCAAGGGAAGGTGAAAACGTTCCCGAGGAAACTTTGCCGATTTTCCTGTTTTCGACCCGGACAGAAGCATTTCTGCGCGCGGCTCTTCTTCCTTCGAGGAGTATGCCGAAGAGTATTTTGCGGGGTTGCGAATTTCGCAATCTTTCAAGTCCCGGAGACTGTCTGTCGAGCCCGTTTTCGAGCATTTTGCCGAAACCTGCTTCAACGGGGGTAGTAGATGTGTCGAGTTCGTGCCCGTAGAGCGGATAGCCCATTTCCAGGCGCAGTGTGTCGCGCGCGCCCAGTCCCGCCGGTTCCACTTCCGGAATGTCAAGCAGCATCTTCCATACGGATTCTGTATCCTTCGAGTCTGTATATATCTCGAATCCGAGTTCGCCGGTGTAGCCCGTTCTGCTGAGGATGCATTCCTTTCCGTCTATTTTCGTACGTATGAAACGGTAGTATGCAGGAAGTGTCATGCTTGAAAACCCGATCTTCTCCATCACGTCCATCGTCAGGGGGCCCTGGACGTCGATTTTTCCGGTGGCCTCCGAAAGGTCGCTGAAATCACTGCCTTCGCCGAGAAGGGCGCGGATGCGTTCAGCGTCGCCGTCCTTCGTCCCGGCATTCACAACCAGAAAAAATTCCTCGTCGTCCATCCTGTAGACAAGAAGGTCGTCGATGACAGCGCCCTCGTCTGTGAGCAGGAAATTGTATCTGCAGGTTCCGTTCTTCTGGTCGAGCACCTTCCTTGCCAGTATTCCGTCGATGGATTCAGCGCAGCCTTTCCCGCTTATTCGGAATTCGCCCATATGGCAGGTGTCGAAAACAGATACGGAATTTCTTGTGTGTGTGTGTTCCGAGAGTATTACCTTCTGGTACTGCACGGGCATATTCCAGCCGGAAAACGGCACCATACGCGCGG
>CAZGYO010000306.1:0-3435 GCA_964530455.1 uncultured Victivallales bacterium | reverse complement strand
TCCGTCGGGTGTTTTCCTGCCTATGCCATGAGTACGGGCAAGGCCATTTTTAACTAGTAGGCTCGCCAAATCAGTTCCATCAGCAGTACTGATGAACCCATATATCCGACCTTTGGCTGACCTTCCTAACGCATTTGCAAAGGCTGTATGAACGGTAAAAGGTTTAGCAAGGATACGTTCGACAAAAGTTTTTGCTTCATTGCCAAAATGAACAGTACGTTCTGCGCCAGGCAATCCGAAATAACGGATTTGTTCCCTTAATCGCAGCGCATCGCTTTTAGGGCCGACCGAAGTTTCAGGACAGTCAACAAAATAAAGCCTCACACGGAAAGATTTTCCATTAGCTTCTACAAGGAAGCTATCCCCATCACTTGCTGGATCATTTATTAATCTCCCATTGGATAACATTTGCAAATTATCAGCAAATGATGGAAGAACGGCTATAAACAGCAACACTGCCGTTGCTAATAAAGACCTGATTGGCGATTGAATAAACCTTTTCATAAAGTAACCTTAATGGGACTAACGTGCCGTTCAGGGGCGGGCGGTACGCCGTACCCTGAAACTGCTGGTTCTGATCTGGGTCTTGCCAAGCAGTTTCACGACCCCGAAGGTCTTGCGCCGTCATTCGGCTACGAGACGCGACCGGAGACGCGGGACTTCGAACCCGTAATTTTCTCTCGCCAAGCCGCCTGTCTGCCGTGCATGGCACAGGCAGGCAAAGACCACCAAGAAATCTCTCATTCGGGCAGATTGTTGACCGTACTTTGCGATCTTTGCGCCTTTGCGAGAGTCATTTCTTCTGTTTTCGAACAAGTGATTAAATAGTTTCTATTCATTATTATACGGCTGATCATCCAGAAAATCAAGAAAAAAGTTTTTTCAAATCCTCAGAGCCAATTTCAAAACTCTCCGTGGCCGCGCAAGGGGTTGGGGCGGAAGCACGGCATGCGGGCACGGCGAAATGGCGGGCACAGGCATTGTACATATTCAGCAAACCCCGTTTGCTCTTGGGGTCAGTACTGGACAGTCTTCGAGTGTCTCAGCCCCGACCCCGACGTGGTTGGTTCACTGAATATGTACCAAAATCCTACCGAAGACCATTATCTTCGAGGCGTTTAGTGCTCTTGTGGAATACATCGAGCAGTTTTACCAGGTCGTTGACTGTCTCTCCAACCTCCTTGTTGACCAGGAAGTAGTCATATTTATCCCATGATCCGAGTTCGCCGACGGCGTTTTTGAGACGCTGCTGTATCATCTCTTCGGTTTCAGTCCCTCTTCCCCTCAGCCGTCTTTCCAACTCGGGGATGCTTGGAGGGCCTATGAAGATGAACTCGATGCATGCGTTGAGGTCGGGATCGATTTCGGCCTTTTCGCGAATCCGCGCTCCCCCCTGCACATCGACATCCAGCAGGACATCCCGACCCTGCAGGACATTGTCGAAGACTTCGGCGGCCAGCGTACCGTAATAGTTTTCATGAACGGGCGCGTATTCCAGAAAATCTCCATTCTCAATCCTGGAAAGGAAAGTCTCTTCGTCAATGAAGTGGTAATCGACCCCGTTCCGCTCTCCGGGACGAGGCTTTCTGGTCGTGCATGAAACGGAGAAATGAAGCTCCGGAACACGTCTGCGAAGTTCGCTGCAGACGGTAGATTTCCCGGTTCCGCTCGGACCGGAAACGAGCATCGCCACACCCTTTCTTGCCGGTTTGCAAAAATTCTCCATCGACTGTCCTTTCTCGTTACGAACAGCGGAATATACCCCGCAAATCCCTTTTCTTCAATGCCCGCCCGTGGATCCTGTTGAAGCTGTGCGGCAACTGTTTTTTTCAGTTGAACAGCTTCGCATCCGCACCGTACTGGTTTCGTGAAAGAGCCGGTTCAGGATAATCTGCTTCCGATGATTTCAGCCAGGTCTTTATCATCCAGGGGAACCGGATTGTTTTTTATTCCGGAAAGTGCGACTATCGGGCCGATGTCTTTTTCTCTGACCCCGTATGCTCCCAGTCGAGGCAATGCCAGTTTTTCCGTCCATGCTTTAAGTTCTTCAACCAGAAAAGCGCAGGCCTGTTTTACAGGAGTCTCCTCCGGCAGCCTGCCGAGCATGCGTCCGACCGACGCGTATTTTTCCAGAGCGGGATCATCGGCAGCGGTTTCTTTCAGTCGGGTGATGTTCATGGCGGTCGCCGAGGCCAGGACACTTCCGCAGAAAACCCCGTGCGGGACGGGAAAGAGTCCTCCTATCGCCGCGGCCATGCCGTGAACCACCCCCAATCCGGCATTGGCAAGCACTATCCCTGAAATCAGCGCGCCGTAGGATACGGCGCAGCGCACGGATATATCACGCGATCCGCCGCCGCAGGCCGGGATCAGGTTCCCGCGCATCTTTCTCATCCCGTCCAGGGCAAGTGCGTCAGTCATCGGCGAAGACCCCGTCGACACATACGCTTCAAGCAACTGAGTGAACGCGTCCATGCCGCAGGAAGCGCTTACTTCCGGCGGTGAACCAAGCGTAAGTTCAGGATCGACCAACGCGACACGGGGAATAAAATTCTCATGTCTGACAGAGCTCTTGAACCCATTGTTGCCGGTCCTGCTCAGCACGGCGTTCTTTGTAGCTTCGGATCCCGTTCCAGCTGTGGTGGGAACGGCTATCAGGGGTAAAGTCGTGCCGGGATGGGGAACAGAATCCGAAAGTTTCTCCATATGGTCGAGAACACTGTTGCCCCGTGTAAGCATGGCGGCAACGGCTTTGCCGGCGTCGATGACGCTGCCGCCGCCCGCCGCAAGCACGAAATCCTTTCCCTTCCCCCTGTGCCTTTCTGAAATTTCATCCACCAGATCCGGTGAGGGTTCACCGGTGACTGATTCAAGGTCGAAACTGAACCCGTCCCGCTCCAGTAGCCGCGTTATTTTTCCGAGGTTTCCGGACCTCTCAAGTGAAGAGCCGCCCGTAATGAGCAGGCAGCCCGAACCAAAAGGCCGAGCCAGTTCCGGAAGCCTTTCAAGTTTTCCGGCTCCAAACTCTATTCGCGGGATCCTGGAAAATGTGAAGTTCAGTTCCGCCATTGATCTTTTTCCGCGGGGAAAAGGACTTTGAACGGAGCGCCTTTCCGAGGTTCGGCCATCCAGTCCGCTACAGCTTCCCGCCATTCCAGGTAATGGGCCGTATTCTTGTGCGCCTTCGCCGCGTCCTCCGTGTCGTATGCTTCGTAAAGCATAAATCGGCATGGATCGTCCCTGCTCCGCAAAACGTCGAAACTCAGGTTTCCGTCTTCTTTCACGGAGTTCTCGTGGTTTTTCCGGCACGCCTCGATGAACTCCTCGACGTTTTCGGGCTTTACGCGCACGTCAACTGTGGTTGCGATCATATTGCTCCTATGAGTTTTTATTAATACATAAAGGCTTGTGGAATTCGCAAACAACAATTAAAAA
>CAZGYO010000305.1:271-3437 GCA_964530455.1 uncultured Victivallales bacterium | reverse complement strand
AAATGCCGGTTCCGAAAGAAGGGGAGGATTTCTGGGTGCAGACCACGCCATGGGGCGGGATAAAGCTTCGCGCACCGAAAAAGGATGCGCTGGACGAGTGGGCGTCAAGCGCCTGGTTCGAGCTGCGTCCGGCCCTGGAAAAAAGAAGCGAGTGGGAAAGAATAAAAGAGATGTTCGAGCCCGACTTCGACCTGCGCAAAGGCGAGAAGTGGGACGATACGGAAACCGTGCCTTTCAAGTGGTGAAGAACGTGCTCTACTTTAATCCGCGCATTGGATAATGGTTTCAGATTGGTTTTATGGGCTTGAACGGTTACCTTTATTTTAATATTCAATCCGACAGAAGGGGAATGCCTCCCTTGAATTGAGGAACAGTTTATATGAAGACGATGATGCTTACCGGAATCCGCGAAATGGAACTGGTCGATACGCCTGAACCGCGGATCAAAAACGCCGACGATGTGATTGTGAGGATGCGGACAGTAGGTGTATGCGGTTCTGATGTTCACTACTACTCCTCAGGAGGAATAGGCAAGATGCGCGTGCGGTTTCCGTTTACCGTGGGGCACGAGGGCGCCGGCGAAGTCTGCCGGACCGGCTCCGGAGTCACTGATCTTGTGCCGGGCGACAGGATTGCGGTGGAACCGGCCATATCATGTTACGACTGCGACCAGTGCCTGGCGGGACGTCCGAACACCTGCAGAAAACTTCGTTTTGTAAGCTGCCCCGGCGAGGAGCCGGGCTGCCTCAGCGAATATATCCTCGTTCCCGCCAGGAACTGCCATAAAATACCCGCGGGAGTGAGCTTTGAGCAGGCTTCGCTTTCAGAGCCCCTCTCAATCGCCCTGTATTCGGTTAAGCGCTCCGCGCATCCGGTCGACGGCGCAAGCGTTATCCTTGGGGCCGGCCCCATTGGGCTGGCAGTCTCCGCTGTCCTCCAGGCCGCTGGGCCGGGGCCTGTTTACATGACAGAAAAAGTCCCGGAAAGATCGGAAACCGCGAGATCCGCGGGCGCAGAATGGGTGGGAAATCCCGACATGGAAGACGTTGTGGCAGGCTTAAGAAAACTCGTTCCCGAAGAACCCGAGACGGTCTTTGAATGCTGTGGCGACCAGCAAGCCCTTGACCAGGCAGTCGAGATGCTCAGACCCGGCGGCAGACTGATGATAGTAGGAATTCCCGAGGAACAGAGATATTCTTTCGATGTCGATCTCGTACGACGCAAGGAAATAACTATTTATTACGTGCGGCGTCAGTGCGGCTGCGTTGACGAGGCTGTGGAAATGATATCCAGCGGGCGGATTGATCTGGATTTTATGATTACACACCGCTTTCCACTTGAAAGGACAGCCAAAGCCTTCAGATTACTTGATTCCTACGAAGAAGGCATTATTAAGGCAATAATTAATATCTGAGGAGATAATATGAGTTCATGGCTCGAACTGAAAGATCGGGGGGTCGTGGTGACAGGCGCGGTTTCCGGAATAGGGAAATCTGTATCGACGGCTTTCGCGGAAGCCGGCGCGCGCGTCGCGCTTGCCGATATTAACAGCGAGGCCGGTGAAAAGACAATATCCGGTCTGGCGGGCGGGGCTGAAAGACATGTATTTGTCGAGACCGATGTGTCGTCGCGCGAAAGCGTTGAGAACATGATAAATACTGCTGCCGACAACTTCGGCAGGATAGACGTGCTGGTCAACAATGCCGGAATAAACATACCGCGGCTTCTCGTGGATCCCGCCGGCAAAGAGGAGATGACAGAGGACGTATGGGACAAGGTGGTCGACGTGAACATGAAAGGTGTGTTTCTATGCGCGCAGTCCGCGGCAAGACTTATGATCAGTGATGGCAGCGGCGGAGTCATAATCAATATGGCTTCGGAATCCGGTTCCGAAGGATCGGAAGGGCAGAGCGTCTACGCTGCGACAAAAGCAGCAATTTACAACCTGACAAGATCCTGGGCCAAGGAACTCGGCGGGAGCGGTGTTAGGGTCGTCGGTGTAGCGCCGGGAATACTCGAGGAAACCGCGCTGCGCTCGGAATCCTACGAGAGATCACTGGCCTACACCCGCGGAATAAGCGTTGAAGAACTTCGTTCGAAATACGAAAAAGCATCTATTCCGCTCGGGCGGCCCGGGAAGCTTTCCGAGGTGGCCGACCTTGTATGTTTTCTGGCCTCGAGACGCGCGGGGTATATACACGGAACAACCGTCAATATATCCGGCGGAAAATCAAGAGCTTGAACAACTGACGGAAGGACAACATGAAAGCTGCCGTAATAACAGGACCCGGAAAAATAGAACTGAAGGATTTCCCGAAACCAGATCCCGGCCCCGGTGAAGTACTGCTGAAAGTCGACGCGTGCGCCCTCTGCGGTACGGATCAGAGGGTTCTTCGCGGAGAGAAAAACGCCGATGTCCCGATCATAGGACACGAGATAGCCGGGACGGCCGTCGAACTGGGGGAGGGGGTCTCGGGAATAGATCCCGGGAGAAAATACGCTGTCGAAACCGTCATAGGTTGCGGTGAATGCCCAATGTGCGAAATACACAGGGAAAACCTCTGTGAAAACAGGTTCAAGGCGATAGGTTACGCATGGAATGGCGGGTTTGCCGAATACATGATAATGCCGGCAAGAGGGGTAAAACAGGGATGTCTTATTCCGTATCCCGACGAGATGTCGCCCGAGGTGGCGACTCTTCTCGAACCGCTAAGCTGCTGCGTGAACGGATACCGCTGCATACCCATGGAGGAGATGAGGCATGTTGTGGTCTTCGGCGCCGGCGTCATCGGGATTCTGAACGCGCTTACAGCTAAGGCGATGGGTGTTGAGACCGTGACGGTGATGAACCGCTCACAGTGGCGTCTGGATCTGATAGAGGAACTTGGTCTTCCGATAGACAACTTGGTCAACACTTCTGAAACGGATCCCGAAGAGTGGGTGCGCGAAAACACAGGCGGCCTCGGTGTCTGCGCCGTTATTATTTCCGCTTCCGCTAAAAATCTGGTTCCTCTGGGAATGCGCCTTCTGCGCTGGTCCGGGCATCTCTCGATATTTGCGGGAATGAACAAAAAAGACCCCGTTGAACCCATAGACCTGAACCTCATCCACTACCCCGAACTCCACGTTCACGGCGCCAACAGTTCCGTTGAAAGGGATTATCTGC
>CAZGYO010000305.1:0-261 GCA_964530455.1 uncultured Victivallales bacterium | reverse complement strand
TGAACAGGGCAGGATCGACGGCGAAAAGCTGATCACGCACCGTATCCCGCTCTCGGAATTCGAAAAGGCGATGCAGATCCAGAAAGATCCTTCCGCCAAGGCCTTGAAGATAATCGTCATGCCATAGTGGTCGTGTTAACTTATATTCCTGAATACCAGCGTGATGCGTATCTGATAGCCGCATATTTCGGCCTTAGCCCCGTTACTTCATGAAAAATCGATATTTTAGAGTTAATGGCCTGTTTATTAACAGGTTATATG
>CAZGYO010000304.1:0-3447 GCA_964530455.1 uncultured Victivallales bacterium | reverse complement strand
TTTTAGCGATTATAAAATTTTTACAATACCCGTCTGCCCGTCCATTTTAACTGACTGGCCGTCTTCAAGGCTGTCAAGCAGGTTCGGAATTCCGACAATTGCCGGAATTCCCATTTCCCTGGCGACAATCGCCGAATGGGAAAGTATGCTGCCGCGCTCGATAAGGATACCGGAAACAGCCGGGTATAATGGTACCCAGCCTGGATCCGTTCGCCCGGCGACAAGAATATCCCCGTTTATCTCCATATCCTCCGAAGGCGATCTTAAAACGCGAACTCGGCCCTCCACTTTTCCAGGACAGCATCCCGTTCCGCGAAGTTCCCCTTTCTCAAATCCCGGTTCAGGGCGCGACCAGTTGCGAAAAAGATTGCGATGGTATGCGAGTCCGTATGTTTCAAAGTGATCGTCGGGCACAACTGTGTCCGCGTCACGGTAACTCTCGAATTCCTCTTTTCTCAAATCGATGAGACCTTTAAGATTCGTCATTACGGCTGTGCCTTTCACATAATCCCAGAGTTCATCGATTGTCAGATAATAAATGTCGTGCTCCTCTTCAATCAGTCCTTCCCTGTGAAAAAACGCTCCCGCCGAATTTATGAGTTCACGAAGCAATCCGTATATCCGGGTCCTGGCAAAACGCATGTTCTCGCGGTTTCTGACGCCCAATCTCGCATTGCCGAGCAGCCACCTGAAAATGGTCTTTCGCGGCAGCAACCCGTTTCCGATGGCTTTGAAAGCCCGCTTCTCGGCATCTTCCCTTATCCGGCGTTCATGTTTTTCTTTCTTTAGCGGATCCAGGGAGTCCGCGTCCTTGAGTTTCAGATAGTTCTGGATCATCTGATATATAAACAACGGGTTCTCTCTGAGGGAAGGTTCTTCGAGTTTCAGCTCGTCCATACAACGGAAACCGTAAAGATCTAGGTATTCGGAGATTTGAGCCTTTATCCTGGAATATTCCCCTTTATTGGAGATGATCTCTACGAGGACCCCGGCCTTTTCATTATGAAACAATTCACATAATTCCGGGTCCCGCTTTATTTCCAAGGCAAGTCTCATCAGGAGCCCGGCAGGCGCCGTGCTCTCTATTCCGCCTTCACCGCATATAAGCTCATTCTGCAGCGAACCGTTTTCATCGCCGCACCAGACCATGCAGCACTTTTTGAGAGAACCGTAGAAGACCATCACAAAGAAGTCGTTTATGATCGGCGTCTTCCAGTTCCACAGCAGGGCTTTCTCCATACTCCAATACAGTTTCATCAGTTCATGGGGCGGCATCCTGCTGAAATCCATGGATTCCCACTTGTAATAATGTTTCCTGAAATTGGCGTTAAACCGAGCTACTCGACTTTTTATTGTCAGGAAGTTCCAGGCTGATCTAAGCAAGAGCCTGAAGAAAGCCGGAAACTCGATAAAATACTTTTGGAGAAATGAACTTCCCCGCTGCTTTTCATCATCCTCCAGTTCGATCTTTTCGCGAAGCCCCATCATTGATTCCATGAAAGCCCTGTTATAGTTGAACCCCGGGAAAAGACGTACCAGCCGGTACCAGTTGACTATGTTGTAATAGACCTGCCCCCTGAACAATCCGAGCATATTCTCGAATACATGCTGGTTCGCTATCACCTTCTCCTCTGAAATCCCCATTACCTGCGAGAAACAGTGATAGACTATATTGTAGGCATGCCTGATAAAACTGAAAGTCATGGGGGAAGTCACCCCGGAATAACTCTCAATTATGTTCGAGTTATCCCATATCAGGCGGTTCGCTGCGGCAGGGCCGTACTCGACGACAGTAGTTACGGGCCGCGACTGAAGAATAAAAAGTTGCCCGGCACCGTCGAAGCAGAATTCAATATCCTGGGGTCTTCCGTATTTCTTCTCGATCTCAAGAGAGGTCGCAACTAGTTTTTGCAACTGCGCGTCGCTAAGCGAAAGTTTATCCTTCCTAGCATCTGAAAGAGAAGTCTCTTTTATCCCTTCACCTTTTTCCCTGTCAAAACAATAGCAGCTTTCTTTCCGCGCGGGGTTCTTACTGAATTCACCCGAAGTCTTGCCGTATTCAACCAGATCCGCGTCCAGTCCGCCGCTTACAAGCCCCTCTCCCAGACCGTAGACACTGGAAATCAGCACCTTGTGCGGGTTGCCTGTAGCGGGATCAGCGGTAAAAATGACCCCGCTGCTCGAAGCATAGACCATTTTTTGGATTATCACCGCCATGGCAACCGGATGGATTGAAAGCCCCTTGTCCAGGCGGTAGGACAGCGCCCTTTCATGGTATGCCGATGCCCAGACCTTCTTAACATGCTCCGATATCGACCGGGCGCCCTTTATGAACAGATAGGTCTCGTGGATGCCCGCAAAGGAATTGGACAAACTGTCTTCATCCGCGGAAGATGAACGAACTGAGACAAAACCTGATCCGTAACGACTTTCGATCAGGTCTTCGATTTCCATGACAAGATCTTCGGGGAGATCTTCAGCCAGGATCATTGAACGAATCTCTTCCGAAACTGCTCCGGCATTTTCCAGGAAAACTGCTTCGACTTTTCTGCCGATCCTCCCGTCGAGACCGCTTGAACGCAGGAATTCAAAAAAACAGTCGACGGGCAAGGCAACCCAGGCGGGAACATTGAAGTCCACGCTCAATTTGTAAAGATTCTCCCCCTTACCTCCTATCAGCCCGAAGTCAGATGCGCAGTTTTCAGGATAAAATAATCTTTTCAAAACGCCCCCCCGAAACTTATTCCATTAATCCTTAATAGTTCAGCCGCCAAAATAAAGTAAAAGAGGATTATGTAGCTTCCGCCGTACGCTTCAAGTTCCCCCGCCGTTTTTCTGTTCGTCCTGAATCTGAACCGCAAAAGCCCAAACAACGTGACTAAAAAGAGTACGACCAGGCCGATATAATAGAAAAGACCAAGCTCCAGATAAATTCCGACAAACCAGGCGATCACGGTGTTCACCACCCGCAATGCGAGAACCACATAACCAGCAGTGTAAAGGCCAAACTCCTTAGAATAGGTGTTCACCCCTTCGATCTCGTCCTCTTCCATGCGTATCTTTCTCGATATCTCCCAGTTGGCAAAGGCAAAGAAATCCGCGGCAGCATAAGCCCAAAAAAGGAACGGCGCCTCCCAGAAAGGTCGCCGAGTAGTAAAACTGAATATGGTCGCAGTCATAAGCGGCATTATAAGCATATGGGATATCGCATATACTATAAAGTGCGCCTTGAGCCAGTTTCTGATAAAAAATTCATGGAGCATGATCCAAGAAAAAACAATTGTAACGGCAACCGCCAGAACCGCGGGCCAACCACTTGCAACCGCGCATATTATTTCAACGGCAATGGCAATCGCGCAAAGAACCTTGAGATTGGTCAGGGTTACTATTCCCCTTGAGAGGACCCTTTCAGGGAAATGCCTGATATCCTCCGCGTAGTCCTTGTGC
>CAZGYO010000303.1:0-3451 GCA_964530455.1 uncultured Victivallales bacterium | reverse complement strand
GGGATCCGAGGTGGATGCTCGGACCGAGCGAGGTTGGGGTACCTGAATAGTTACGAAAAACTTAAATAACAAGCTGTATTTAAACTTCCGACACTGAATTGTTCAAATTTTGCCAGGAAGTATTGACTCTCGGTGAAAAATTCCCTGGAATCTACACAATGATCAAAGAAGATTGGGATTGAAAATGCCAAAGCCGAAATGACCGAAGCAATCCCATTCTCGTCGGATCGCCGCCTATGCATAACTCTTCGGCGAACACTAGTGACAGATTTTACAGAAAAGATGAAACACTACCCGTTCGGTCGGACAAAGTCCGACAGCCTGCCAGTGTAAATTTTTATGAAAAATGCGGGTTCAGGGCTGCATTCTTTTGAGGTGTACCTGCAACAGGTTTATCTCGGCCGGGGTAACGCCGTCAATTCTCACCGCCTGCGCAAGGCTGGACGGGGCTACTCTGGTCAGCTTCATTCTGGATTCGTTCCGAAGCCCCTTTATCGCGGAATAGTCGAAGTCAGGAGGAATATGCCAGTCTTCCAGGCTGTTGAGCCGCGATATCTCCTTTTTTTCGCGTTCGAGATAACCGTGGTAATGTGTTTCTATCGCGAGCTGCCGCAGAGCCCGCCGGTGTTCCGGCAGATCCAGTTCCAGCTGGAGAATCGACGCCGGGAAAGGTAGTTTCTCGGGCGGTTTCCCGTGAAAGTCCCGCACTATCTCAATCAGCGCACGTCCTCCGTGACGTTTTTTTCTGCAGTGTTCCCTGGTTCTGTCGAGCAGATCCTCATAAGCGCGGAACTTCGCGAATTTCGCGGCGGGCAGGAGGCCGAGTTCCTCGGCTATCGGGCAAAGTCTCAGGTCGGCGTTGTCCTGGCGCAGGTGCAATCGGAATTCCGCCCGGCTGGTGAAAAGCCTGTAAGGTTCTATTATATCCTTTGTTACAAGGTCGTCTATCATCACGCCGATATAAGAGCTGTCCCTTCCGAACTCTACAGGTTCCCCGCCCGCCGCGCTTCTCGCGGCATTGAGTCCGGCCGCGAGGCCCTGGCCGCCGGCCTCCTCGTACCCGCTGGTTCCGTTGATCTGCCCGGCCAGGAAGAGGTTCGGCCAGCGTTTCACCCTGAGTCCGCGATCTATCTGGTCGGGAAAGACGAAATCGTATTCAATAGCGTACGCGTAACGGGATATTACCGCGTTCTCGAGCCCGGGGACGGTGTGCAGCATACGGATCTGCACTTCGGGCGGAAGGCTTGTGGAGATACCGTTCAGGTAGTATTCCCTTGTATGTTCGCCCTCGGGCTCGAGAAAAAGAAGGTGTGTGGGATGATGGGGGAAACGCACGACCTTGTCCTCAAAGGAGGGACAGTACCTGGTGCCTATACCGGATATTTTTCCCCGGTACAGCGGGCTGCTGTCCAGGTTCTGATTGACAATTCGCGCCGTCCTCTCAGTGCTTTTGGTAAGGTAACAGGGCATATCTCTGTTTTCCGTGCGGAGGGGAGAGGAGTCTTCGGGGAAGAAACTGAAACCTTCCCCGGGCTCCTCGGATTCCTGTCTTTCCATCGCGTTGAAATCAATGCTCTTGGCAAGCACTCTGGGTGGAGTCCCCGTCTTGAGCCGTCCGAGTCTCAGCTTCAGTTTTCGTGCCAGGCACCTTGAGAGTCTTTCTGAAGGCGGATCCCCCGCCCGCCCGCCGGGGTGGTTTTTCAGGCCGTAATGAAGTTTGCCGCCGAGAAATGTCCCCGTGGTGACTACGGCGCTTTTGCAGCGGAACAGTTCGCCGTAGGCTGTCTTAACCCCGGTGATCATCCCTTTTGACGCGGAAAGACCTACGGCTTCCGCCTGGTGAATTTCGAGATTAGGACTCTCCTCAAGCTGGAGCTTCATTGCGCGCTGGTATACAAGTTTATCGCACTGCGCGCGCGGGGACCAGACAGCGGGCCCCTTCTTTCTGTTGAGCATTCTGAACTGTATGGATGCGGCGTCTGAGATCTTGGCCATGGCGCCGCCAAGGGCGTCAATCTCCCTTACGACCTGCCCTTTCGCGATTCCACCCACGGCGGGATTGCAGCTCATCTGAGCTATATGGTCCATATTTCCGGTTATAAGCATAGTGGAAGCGCCGAGACGCGCGGCCGCGAGTGCCGCCTCGCATCCGGCGTGTCCGCCACCGACAACTATAACGTCAAAGGATTTATCCTGTCTCATCATTTAAAAAGCGCGAAAATAATTTCCATATCCTGAAAGAGTGGAGTCATTTTGAGCAAATAACAAACGCGCGAAGCAATATTTTCGTATTAATCCCGCGGGAGACGGCGCGGATGCCGGTGAAAATCCGCACCGCAGCGGCTTCGTGAAACAAGCCTGTAGAGTAAGGCACGTATCAAAGGGGCTGCCGATAAAAAATCTTTAAAAATATATCTTTCCGGCTTGATTATGGAAAAATACGGGATATTGTGGAATTAATTGGAACAACATGGACGCAACAACATGCTATCATTTTGTGGTCAGGACAGATGCCGGGTCGATGCCAACGGGCGGGTAAAACTGAGTCCGCGAATCATTTCCGACTTTATCGAATCGGAATCCTGCGACGCGGTAGTGCACAGTCTTCCCGAAGGCGCGCTGGCGGTATATCCCGAATCTATATATCTGCAGATGCGCCGTGCGGAGGCCAGGCCCGCGGAACGTGCGGCCGGAAGCCTGGTCTTCCGGCGTATGCTTCGCCGTTTCGGTTCAATGAGCCAGCCCGTGGACATATCCCGGCAGGGGAGAATAACCATTCCTCCGATGTACCGCGAGCAGGCCGATATTCTGCCTGGCTCTGAGGTAGTAGTGGTGGGGATAGAGATTGGCATAGAGATATGGAACGCCGCGCGCTGGAACGAAGAGATCGAACGGGTCAACAGGCACCACATAGAAAAGGGGGAACGCGAGATGGCCTCCGACCTTGTTCCGCCGCGAACGATTGAAGAATAAAAACAACAGGAGGATAAGATGTTTGTTTCCACACGGCTCAAGAAAACGCTTGCGGGGCTTCTTCTTGCCCTGTTTTCCATTCTTCTCGCGGGCGCGGTGCGCATAAGCGGGGAAGCGGATGGGCATCATAGCGGAGAGATATCCGAAAGGAATGCGTGGAAAACTTTTTTATCCGCCGCCGGCGGCAATCTTGAAGGCGCGGAAAAAGCGGCATGGGATTCTCTGGCGAGTTCGGACCCGGTTTTCATGCTTTGCGCAAACACATGCACAATGCGCGCAGTCGAAGAAGCGCCTGAAAAATGAGTTTCAGAAAAAGAGCGCAGGTTCTGTTCGCTCTTCTTGTGTTATGGGCGATTCTTCTTAGCGCTCGTCTATATTTTTTCACTGTTCACGCGCGGGACAGATATCTTGCAATGGGCAATCTGCTGGCCTGGCGCAGGGGCACAGTCCCCCCGAAACGCGGCAGGATAATCTCTGC
>CAZGYO010000302.1:0-3487 GCA_964530455.1 uncultured Victivallales bacterium | reverse complement strand
AACATACCCGTTCGTCACCAGCAGCAACACTACAACCGGGGGCGCATGCACCGGATCGGGTCTTTCGCCCAAATACATCGATAACATTGTCGGGGTGATTAAGGCATATACCACCCGCGTGGGCGAAGGACCTTTCCCGACCGAACTGACATGCGACGCAGGCGAGGAACTCAGGAAAAACGGACACGAATACGGCGCCACCACGGGCCGCCCGAGGCGCTGCGGATGGTTCGACGCCGTTTCATCATCATACTCCTGCATGGTCAACGGCGTGGACACACTTGCCGTCACCAAACTGGACGTGCTTGACAGCCTCGACGAGATCAAGATATGCACCGCCTACGAGATAAACGCAAAGAGAACCAGGACAATGCCCTCTGATACCGAGGACATCGCCGCCGCCGTGCCCGTCTATGAGTCTATTCCCGGATGGAAAAGCTCAACGCGTAACGCAAGGTCTCTGGATACACTGCCCGAAGAAGCCAGAAACTACCTGAAACGCATATCAGAACTTGTAGATGCGAAAATAGGAATCGTCTCCGTTGGACCGAACCGTGAAGAAACCTTCAATGTCTGAAGAAAAAAAGTCGGCCGCGTCTTCCAGAAAGGGAAAGGCGACCGTCTGTGTTGTCAACTACAAGACCGAACTACTTACAAGACTCTGCCTTAGAAGTATAAGAAAATTTACCCGCTACCCCGCAGATGTCATCGTAGTCGACAACGATTCAAAGGACGAATCCCTTGAGTATCTGCGTTCACTCAGATGGATAAGACTTATTGAAAGGCCCGGCTTCAAAGCTTCATCCGGCTCGGAAGCCCACGGGACCGCTCTTGACGCGGGGCTGCAGGCGTGCGGCACTGAATACTTCGTCGCCATGCACTCGGACACCTTCGTCCACCACGAAGGATGGCTCGAACACCTTGTTCAAACCGCGGAAAACCATCCCGCCGCCGTATGCGTGGGCGCCGGCAAGATCGACCTGAAACCAAAATGGCAGGTGATGCTGAAACGGGCTACGGATATCAGAAAATGGCTGAAAAGATGGCGCGCGCCCGGCAAAAGGGATCAGTTCTATATTCGCACGATATGCGCTCTTTACCGCACGGACGTGCTGCGTGAAAACTCACTGCGCTTTGCAATGGACGTTGAAAATGGCATGACCTGCGGAAAGCAGCTGTACTACGAACTTCTCGACCGCCAATACCGCGCCTGCCCGCTGAGCGACCGGGAAATGGCCGGCTACATCCATCACCTCGCGCATGCCACCATGGTACTGAATCCTGAATTCAAGATCCGGACAAGGACGGAAAAAAAGTGCCGAAAAAAAATGCGCGAAATACTTGAGTCCCGGAAAGTCAAGGATATTCTTTCCGACGATTCACTGGATCGTTAACCTGGACAAAATGAAGAATAAAACCGAAATATCGCCATCAGTAATCGCCTGGGAAACAACCCGACGCTGCCCGCTGAACTGCAGGCACTGCCGGGGCGGCGCAATGGACCGCGAGTATCGGGGAGAACTCTCCCGGGCCGAAGCCGAAGCGATGCTTCGCTCAATATCCTCTATCTGCGCACCTGTTCTGATCCTTACCGGCGGAGAACCCATGTCACGGCCCGATATCTACGATCTCGCGAAATTCGCGGATTCACTGGGAATGCGCGTCGTGATGGCCCCTTGCGGTCCTATGCTGAACAGCAAAAGCGTCCGGAAAATAATCTCATCGGGAATAAAGGCGATAAGTATCAGCCTCGACGGCGCGGACGCGAAAACCCACGACAGCTTCCGAGGGACAGAAGGCGCATTCGATTCGGCTTTGAACGCGATAAGATGCGCGCGCGAAGCGGGACTGCCTTTCCAGATAAATACGACCGTCTCGAAAATAAACGCGGACCAGCTCCCGGACATGCTGGACCTTGCCGTCCGTGAAGGCGCCGAAACACTTGATCTCTTCTTTCTGGTGCCGACCGGCAGGGGAAAAACTCTCGAAACTCTCGCGCTTTCACCGAGGGAAAGTGAAAAAGTCCTGAACTGGATATGCGAAGTCTCCGCCGCCGCACCGATACATCTAAAAACCACATGCGCCCCGCAACTCGCGCGGGCAATGCACGAAAACAAAGTTCAAATTCCGCTAAGACTTTCGCCCGGCTGTATGGCGGGAAATAAATTTGTCTTTATCTCGCATACCGGGATACTTCAGCCGTGCGGGTTCCTCGAAATAGACTGCGGTGATCTCCGCGAATACAACATGGATTTCGCGAAAGCCTACAGGGACTCGGAAGTCTTCAGAAAACTCCGCGACCCCGACGGCTACCTCGGAAAATGCGGGATATGCGAATTTCGCGTGACCTGCGGCGGGTGCCGCGCGAGAGCCTATGCCTTTTCGGGGAATTTCCTGGGCCCGGCGCCGGATTGCAGGTACATTCCCAAAACATGAGACTTTGCCATGAAAGAAATTGAAAAAAAAATCCTCAACATCATACAGCACGGGTTCCCTCTCGAGAAAGACCCCGATGCCGAGATAGGACGGCAGGCGGAATGCGGCGCCGAACAGGCCTACGAAACTGTACAGGCTCTTCGTGACAAAGGTGTTATCCGGCGCATAGGCGGAACTTTCAGCGCCGACTCACTGGGTTGCAAAAGCACGCTGGTCGCCGCCAAAGTCAAACCTGAACTCATCGAAGAAGTCGCGGACTTCGCAAACGGGTTTGAGCAAATCACACACAACTACCGGAGAAACCACGAATTTAATCTCTGGTTCACCATCATCGCCGAGTCCGAAAAAAAAATACTGGATATTGTCGATTCAGTCGCAAAACGCGACGGGGTAAAGGATATCCATTCACTCCCCGCCACACATAACTTTAAACTGAAAGTCGATTTCTATTTCAAGGAAAAGAACAAATGAGACTGGACAAAACAGATGCCGGACTTATACCCGCGCTCTGCGGGGATATAGGCCGGGAACGAAAACCGTACAGGAATATGGCAGCAGCACTTGGCATCGATGAAGACCAACTTCTCGACAGAATACGCAAATACAGGGATCAAGGAATTATGCGGCGGTTTGGGGCGATCCTTGCGCACCGCAAAGCCGGCTTCACCGTAAACGCCATGTGCGTATGGAACGTCATCGAAGATGAAATCAGCGAAACCGGAACACGTATTGCCTCTTTTTCAGCCGTTTCCCACTGCTATGCGCGGCCGCGGTTCAAGGGATTCCCTTATAACCTCTACGCCATGATACATGCCGACGATATTACAAAATGCGAGGAACTCGCCGAGAAAATAGCCCGAAAAATCGGGAACCACGAATTCGTCGTCCTCTTATCCGAGCGCGAATTCAAAAAATCGAGCCCCGTATACCGGCCCCGGAAAGTTTTGAAACTGGCTCATTAACTAGACGGTGCTCGAAAAGTGTTTTCTGTCGCTGCTTTGCAGCTTGAAAAAACTTTTCTCCGCTCCGTCTGTGACAATTTTTTCAAAAA
>CAZGYO010000301.1:0-3496 GCA_964530455.1 uncultured Victivallales bacterium | reverse complement strand
GATACGGCAGCAGATCAGTAGCTCGTCGAGTATTTCCCCAGCAGTCATGTTGCGGGACAATACGGATTTACCGCTTGCGCAGAACAAACAACCCACAGGGCATCCAACCTGGGAACTCAAACAGAAAGTGACGCGTCTGCGTGCGGGAATTACCACAGCCTCCACTTCCGAGGAATCCCGGAGTTCGACCAGTACCTTCTTTGTGCCGTCCTCGCTTTCCCTGAGCTTTTTCGCGAAAACAGAAGACACGGCAAAATCCTTCTCCAATCGTTTTCCGAGAGCTTCGGGAAGGTTTTTCATGCGGACGGCCGAATCCGACCATTTCGAAAAAAGCCAGTCTCTTATCTGTTCAGCACGGAACCGGGCTTCCCCGTTCTTTTCGAGCCATGCCAGGAGTTCAGCGCCGCAATTGTCAGAAAGAGTCCGACGCATTCGAAGAGCTTTCTTCATTATCAATGATTCTGCCCTGCCAGATATTGAGTCCGTACTCCTCGTACCTGACGGGTTTCACATGGTTTTTGCTCAGGTTTTTCCAGGTCCGCCCGGAAGGCGGGGGAACTGACCGGACAGAGATCAAATATACGCATTCATCTGTTTTCGGCAATTCCGAAAACGAGGATATTTTCCGTACCGTTCCCGGCAGGTATGCTCCGGTCGAGTAGAAACCGCTTATTTCAGGGGCCAGAAAAACCACCGAATCCGCGTCCAGGGAATCCTCGCCGTATTCAAGAACCACCTTTTCGATCTCGTAAGCCAGTTCGTGCTGTTTCCTGCTGCTCGCACGATAGGGATTTATCACCGCCCAGTAGCATAGCGAGACGGAAACACAAATCAGGAGCACATGCATCCACACGGTACCCCGCCTGTAGAAATAGTATGCGCATGAAAGCGAAACAGCCAGTGCTGTTGCACCCGTTATCAGGCCCGGCAACATACTCTCCGTCCTGAATCCTGTTCCGCGTTCCAGCGTAAACCAGTCGCTCCAGCATTGCACCGGTATGATATAGAAGAGAACCGCCGCGGAAGACAGGATAACCGCGAGAAAGGAGAGTCTTCTTAAATTTCTCTGAATTAGAAAACCGTAACGCCTGACCAGTATCCAGTAGTTGCTGCCGGCGAGAAGGGATAAAGGAGCGGCAAGTATAAGAAGGTCGCGGGACTGGGAAAAAGGAAGAAGCCAAAAGACAAAAAAAATGGAAAAACAGATAATTCTCAAAAAACGGTTGAATATGGGGTTTTTCTCCAGCGGGTGGTAAGCGATGCAGAACGAGGGCCACGCGAGCAGAGACCACGGCAGGAAACGTATAATGACCTCAAAAGGAAACGCTAGCAGATGCATGAGGTATTTTTCCAGGCTTTCGGCATGGAACTCGAAGTTGCTGAACGGAATCTCCTTCAGCGCCTGCCATCTCGGGTACCACCAGATAAAGATAAAGAAAGCCAGGATAGCCAGACCTATAAAAAAGCCGCGGGTTTTAAGACGTCTCCATACCGTCATCGGGCGGCGCATGAATATCAGCGGGACAATAAAAATAAGGACTGACGGCCATCCCAGTGTGTAATACGCAAATCCGCAGAGCATAAAAGCGAAAATCCACGCCTTATTCCAGTTCCCACGCGCAACCCCGTATGTGAACCAAGCAAGCCATGCGGAAAAGACAAAAAAGAAGCCTGTGGCGTGCGGATAACCGTCCATTGCTTTCTCAGCGACAATAAGCATTGAGAATGCCGACGCGGCCGCGACGTTGGCGGCCTGGACGCTTGACGCCCTCCTCCCGGCTTCCCAGACGAGCGCGGTCAACGCGGCGACCGAGAGCACCGAGACAAGCCGCAGTGAAAGTTCTATACCGAGTCCTGCGCGGTGGAGCACCGAGGCGAACCATGGATAGAAAGGATAATTGTGCGGGACGAGTTCCCCGTGCGCGACAGTATTGGGGCGCAACAGTTCCATCTCCCGGGCCATGGCGGCGTTCCGCCCCTCCCGCCAGCGCAGTTCCGTGTCACCCAGCTGCCATGGAGCATACATACACAGGAAGGCGAAGATTATCAGCAAGCATGCATATATACGGGGCGGACTTTTTTCTTCATATATCGGCAAGACGGCAAATCTCCGTTGTCACAGTTTCAGTAGAAGCATACACATCAGAAAATATATAAGTGATGCGGAAAGATCGTTTCCGGTTGTGACGAAAGGACCCGAAGCAAGCGCGGGATCCACACGCATACGGTGCAGTATTATGGGTATAAATGTCCCGCAGATCGCAGCAAAGGTCATCGCGCATGTCATTGAAACAGCCACAACAACTGCAAGCTGTACAGGGTTGTTTTCGATCTCCGCGAAATGCAGATAGTTCATATTGGCCCAGACTATTATACCGGTGATGAGTCCGCAAATCAGGCCCATCATGAGTCCGACGCTAAATTCCCGCATTGATATCTTTATGAGCTGGTTGAACTCTATTTCACCGAGCGCGATACCCCTGATCGTAACGGCGGAGGCCTGCATGCCGGTATTGCCGCCCATGGCCATTATCACCGGGACGAAAGCGGCCAGCACGGCCTCGGTCATCCCTGTTATGGACTGTATTATAACGGAGATGACCATTCCGGTGAAAAGTGTTATCATCAACCATGGGAGTCTCAATCTGACAATGCGTACAGGCTCACCGGTCTTGAATTCAATATCGGGAGCCCCGGCCATATGTGCCATATCCTCATATGCCTCTTCATGGAGCACGTCCATCACGTCGTCGGCCGTGATACGTCCGATCAGACGGTTTTCGGAATCTACAACCGGCATTACAAAAAGGTCGTATTTCCTGAACATATTGGCGACCGTCTCCTGGTCGTCCGCGGGGCGGGTATAGGGGGTGTCCAGGTCAACAATGTCCTTGAGAAGCGCGTTTTTCTGTTTGGAGAGCAGTTTGCTGATATTGATTGCGCCAACCAGCCTATTGTCTCTGTCGACGGCGAATATCATGGATATAGGGTCGGAAAAATCCATATCTGTTATTGAGTTAAGCGCCTCCTGTACTGTCGACTCGGCTGATACGGAGCATATTTCCAGTGTCATGAGGCCACCGGCTGTCTCTTCGCCATATCCCAGAAGTTCGCGCAACTCGCCCTTCTCCTCTTCAGGAAGGTGATGGAAAAGCTCTTCGCGCTCCAGTTCACTCAGTCCTCCCACAATATCGGCGGCATCGTCCGGAGCCATCTTTATAAGGAGTTTGGCCAGTTTCTGCGGGGACATGCTGTCGAGAACATCGTCGGCGTCCTCGGGCTCCATTTCGACAAGCACCTCGGAAGCGACCCCTGCATCGAGCATGGCGAAGACCCGTTCCTGTATGCCAGGATCGAGTTCCTCCAGAAGATCCGCGACATCCGCGGGATCCTCTCTGGACAGGCGTTCAAGCAGAAGGGAATCGTTGCCCGAATCAAGCAGTTTTTCCAGTTCTTTCTGTTCAAGTTTGATCGATTCCACAGTAAATATCCTGAC
>CAZGYO010000300.1:0-3505 GCA_964530455.1 uncultured Victivallales bacterium | reverse complement strand
ACCCGCTTTGTTTTCAAGCCGGGGGTGTTGCACTTGTATTTTGAATTCACGATGGTTATTATTGCAAGATGAATATTGCCAAGTGGTTAGGCTACGTTGCCCCCGGCTCCCCCCGGGTGGAAGCTCGGGAAACCAGTTGCCGTTCGTGGATTGCGGTGATCTGTTTTCTTTTTCAGTATATTCCACGTCTCTGTTGAATATCGCATTCCATGCACGAATATTAGATAAACCACTTATTTTGAGAGGAGGACTTTTCCATGCCGATTATTGAACTTGCCGACCACATAAGCAAAGTCGACGGCAAAGGCGACCTGGTTCCCGCCTGCAGAAGAGCTGTCAAGCATCTAAGGTCGGGTGACACCTTGCGTTTTCCCGAGGGTAAACATGATCTTTTCGACGAGGCGGCCCGGCAGACGCTGCTTCCGGTAACCAACCACGATATTTGCGCGAGAGTGCATGGGATACTTCTGCAGGGCAAGAAAGATGTCCAGATCGACGGCAACGGGTGCACACTTTTTGCCCACGGGCAGGTTTCCCCCCTGTGGATAGAGGACTGCGACGGGATAAAAATAAAGAACCTGAGTTTCGACCGGCGCGAATACTTGAACGCCTCGGGTACCGTCACAGCGGCGGAGGAAGGCTGGTTTGAACTGGAAATGGATATGCAGACATCTCCCGCCTGGGATATTGTCGACGGTGTCATGACCCTGCGCTCAAAGGATTCCAGGCGCTGGAGCGAACGTCTGAAAAACGTATTCGAGTGGGACAGCCACGACATGTCCCCCGCGCCGGGCAGCGTGGACAACTGCGGCGCGGACCGCGTCGTGCAGTGGCGGGCTGAACAGCTCGATGAAACAAAAATACGCCTGAACGGGAATTTCCCGCGAGTGCCGGCCCGCGGCAACCAGATCATGTTGCGGACTATGAAACGCTACGCACCAGGCGTCACGATGAGCCGCAACAGTGACCTGCTGTTTGAGAACGTGAAAGTCCACGCATGCGGCGGAATGGCTTTTATCGGACAGCGCTGCAGAGACATCATTATCCGCCGCTGCGCGGTGGAGTCAAGTCCGCATAACGAACGTATTGACGCCGACTGTTTCGACGCGACCCACTTCTCGAACTGTGCCGGGCACATAATAATTGAGGAATCACGCTTTCAGAACCAACTCGACGACGCGACAAACGTCCACGGCGCATATTTTCCGGTAATACGCAGAATAGACGACCGGATCCTGCGCGTCGCGCTGGCCCACCCCCAACAGGCCGGAGCGCCCGTAGGCGGTCCCGGAGACCGTTTTGAGCTCTGCCGCAGGGGAAGCGCCGAACCCTACTGGTCGGCGGCCGCAGAAAAAGTCGAACCGCTCAATCTCCGCACGGTGGATGTGGTCTTCGATGAAAAGCTGCCGGGCAGAGTAGAACAGGGCGACGCTCTCGACAATATCGACTGGTACCCAGATTTTACCATGCGCGGATGCACTATGCGCGGCAACCGCGCACGCGCCACACTGATCAGCACGCGCGGAAAAGCGATACTTGAAGACAACTACTTCCACTCGCCCGGATCAGGTGTCCAGATGTCCGGGGGAATCGGCCAGTGGCACGAATCCGGCCCCGTCAGGGACTGCGAGATACGAAACAACCATTTCGACCGCTGCGCATATAATGCCCCGGTATGGGGAACGGCTCTATTCCAGTTCAAAGGAGAAAATCTTGATGTTGCCGCCCGTTCCACGACCTATCACAGGAATATCAGGATTCTCAACAACCGCATCACGTGCGCGAACGACCGCATACTGGATCTCGATTCAGTCGGCGGGCTGCTTTTCCGGGACAACAAGATCGAACTCGACGGCGGAGAACTTTCCGAAGGATGGCACAAGGAAGAGCGCTGCGAGAAAATCGATATCAGCACGTCCTGAATTGATCCTCCATCTTGACTATTCGGCTTCACCGGCATACCTTTTGCGGAATATGAAATCAAAATCCTGAAACGGACAATATGAAAATAGTCATTATCGGAGCCAAAGCCAGCGGTAAAAGCTCCCTCGGACGCGAGCTTCGCGGACTTCTGGACATACCATGCCGCGAAACCGACGACCTGGTTGTGGAACTCTACAACAAAGCCTGTTCCGGAGAAAAGAAGTCGTGCCGGGAAATCTTCGATACACTCGGTGAAGAAGAATTCAGAAAACTCGAGGAGAAAGCCGTCGCCTCGCTTGACAGGGAGGACTGGACAATCGTCGTTACCGGCGGGTCCACTTTCGTCTCCCGCGAAAACCGCGGAACTCTGAGGAAAAACGCCATCATTGTTTTCTGCCGCTGCCGGAAAGATATACTTCGAAAAAGGGTTGAAAAACAACTCGGGGGAAGCACCGGTATCAATAAGGCGGTTTTTCTGAAATGGTACGCCGAAGACGTTGAACTGAAAAATGAACTGTTCAAGAATTTCGCTGACATCATTGTCGATACCGATGAGAAAAGCCCCGCGAAACTAGCCGAAGAAACACGTGAACTGTTGTCACGGGAAATGGCCGTCAGAACATCCGCCCCGAACACGCTGGGGGAGATTGTGAGAATTACAAGCTTCGGCGAAAGCCACGGCCCCGCCGTAGGCGTCGTCCTTGACGGTCTCGCTCCGGGGATTCAGCTTTCTCAAACAGACATCCAGAAAGAACTCGACCGCCGCAGGCCCGGCCAGAGCAAAGTCAGCACATCCCGAAAGGAACCGGACAAGGTTCAGATACTTTCAGGTGTATTCGAAGGGATGACTACAGGTTCGCCAATTGCAATGGTCATCTACAACAAGGACAGCGATCCCTCAAAGTACAAAAAACTCAAAGATCTTTTCCGTCCCGGACACGCGGATTTCACCTTCTACAGAAAATACGCCGTCAGAGACCACCGCGGCGGCGGCAGATCCTCCGGGCGCGAGACGGCCGCAAGAGTAGCGGGAGGAGCAGTCGCAAAGAAAATCCTTGCCGAACGCGGAGTTGAAATCCGCGCACACGCAGTCGAGATCGCCGGTGTGCGTGCCGAAACCAAAGACTAAAATGAAATAGAAAAGAATATCGTCCGATGTGCCGATCCGGAAGCGGCATGCAGGATGATTGATGCAATTGACAGCGCCCGCGGAAACGACGACTCCGTTGGCGGTATCGTACAGCTGGAAATTAAGGGGCTGCCGCCGGGCATAGGCGACCCGGTCTTCGCGAAATTAGACGCTCGCCTTACCTACGCGGTAATGACCGTCGGCGCCGTCAAGGGCGTCGAGATAGGCGATGGATTCGAACTTGCCAGGCTTAGAGGAAGCGGATCGAACGACCGGATGCGCGACGGCGGATTCTGCACGAACCGCGCCGGAGGCGTGCTCGGGGGAATATCCACCGGGGAGCCACTTGTCATCAGGGCCGCTGTAAAACCAACTCCGTCAATAGCCCGTAAACAGCATACCATAGACTTGAACGGAAAAAACACCGACCTTTCCGTTGAAGGCAGACACGAT
>CAZGYO010000299.1:0-3543 GCA_964530455.1 uncultured Victivallales bacterium | reverse complement strand
GCAGATTCTGAAAGTTTTGGAATATCCAAAACCTTTTCGAATATGCACTAATTATAAGAAGAGAATTCTTTTTTGGTTCTTGTTGCACGGAAATAGTTTAATCGCTGTTTTTAAAATTTCATGAAATAACGGGGTTGATGAGGAGCCGAAGATGTGCCGTCATGGAAATCCCCGCGAAGCATTGATCCAACGAATTTTGGAATAATAGAGCCGGTTTTGCAACCGGCTCCCCGAGTAATTGCGGTGGCGGCGCAAAAACAGGCTTGAAAAAAGTTTTATCGTTTTAAAAAACTTTTTCCACGTATAACATATATACGACCTGTCGGGAATCGGCTCCTGAAGCTTGTGAATAAAGTCAAATAAGAGGAGATACCATGCCTAAGCGAACGGACATCAAGCGCGTCATGATCATAGGTTCAGGCCCGATTGTTATCGGGCAGGCCTGCGAATTCGACTATTCCGGAACCCAGGCCTGCAAGGCGCTGAGAAACCTGGGCTACGAGATAATCCTTGTAAACTCTAATCCGGCAACGATAATGACCGATCCCGGCATGGCGGACACCACCTACATCGAGCCGCTGACTGTAGATGCGATGACCCGCATAATAGAGAAGGAAAGGCCGGACGCCCTTCTGCCGAACCTGGGTGGCCAGACCGGTCTCAACCTTTCTTCAGAATTGGCAAAGGCCGGGGTGCTGGACAAGTACAGGGTCAAGGTAATCGGGGTGCAGATTGACGCCATAAAACGCGGCGAAGACCGCCAGGCGTTCAAGGATACAATGAAAAAGCTCGGTATAGAGATGCCGAAAAGTGAGATAGCGAACAGTTTCGAGGAGGCGGAGGCGGCGGTTGAAAAGATAGGGCTGCCCTGCGTGGTGCGGCCGGCATACACCATGGGAGGCACGGGTGGAGGTTTCGCCTTCAACACGGAGGAGTTCACCGAGCTCGCCCGGCGCGGTCTCAGCGCGAGCTTCGTGGGGCAGATACTTGTAGAGGAATCCGTGCTTGGCTGGGAAGAACTCGAGCTGGAAGTCGTTCGCGACAGCAAAAACCGCATGATAACGGTCTGTTTTATCGAGAACGTGGACGCGATGGGTGTGCATACTGGCGACAGCTTCTGCACAGCCCCGATGCTCACGATCTCCGAAGAGCTTCAGCAGCGCCTGCAGAAACACTCCTACGACATAGTCGAGGCAATCCAGGTCATCGGAGGAACCAATATACAGTTCGCGCACGATCCGAAAACGGACCGGGTTGTGGTTATAGAGATCAATCCTCGGACTTCGCGTTCGTCCGCTCTGGCCTCGAAAGCCACCGGCTTCCCGATCGCCTATATCTCTTCGCTGCTCGCGGGCGGTCTGACTTTGGATGAATTACCGTACTGGCGCGACGGCACACTAGATAAATACACGCCATCGGGCGACTACGTGGTCGTCAAGTTTTCCAGGTGGGCTTTCGAGAAGTTTGAGGGGCTGGAAGACAAACTCGGCACGCAGATGCGGGCCGTGGGCGAGGTAATGAGCCTGGGCAAGAACTACAAGGAGGCCTTCCAGAAAGCAATCCGTTCGCGCGAGGACGGGCGTTACGGTCTCGGTTTTGCCAGGGACTACAATCAAAAACCTCTTGACGAACTAATGCTGATGCTCAACGAACCGTCCAGCGAAAGACAGTTCATAATCTACGAGGCCATGCGAAAGGGCGCGGGTATACGCGAACTGTACGAAAAGACGTATATCAAACACTATTTTCTTGAACAGATGAAGGAACTTGTGGAGCTTGAGGAGGAAATACTCGGATATCGCGGAAAAGAGTTGCCCGCCAAGCTTCTCCTCAAGGCCAAAAAAGATGGGTTCGCGGATCGTTACCTTTCGGAGATACTGGATATTCCCGAGCCGGATATTAGAAAAGCGCGGGAATGCCTCGGAATCAAAGAGGCCTGGCACCCGGTGCCGGTAAGCGGGGTGGACGATGCCGCCTACTACTATTCCACCTACAACGCCGATGATGTGACCGATGTCTCGCCCAACCGCAAGGTAATGGTTCTCGGCGGAGGACCGAACCGCATCGGCCAGGGCATAGAATTCGACTATTGCTGCGTCCACGCCGCTTTCGCCCTGCGCGACGAGGGCATCGAGTCGATCATGGTCAACTGCAACCCCGAAACGGTATCTACTGACTTCGACACCTCGAACAAGCTCTATTTCGAACCGCTCACCGTCGAAGACGTTCTCAGTATATATGAAAAAGAAAAACCCGACGGAGTTATCTGCCAGTTCGGTGGACAGACACCGCTGAACATCGCTTCGGAACTCGCCGCGGCCGGCGTCAAGATAATCGGGACATCGCCCGAAACGATTGATTTCGCGGAGGACAGGGACAGTTTCCGCCTGAAGATGGAGGAACTCGGAATCCCGCAGCCGGAAAGCGGCATGGCAAGCACCCTCGAGGAGGCGCTGGCCATCGCCGGAAAGATAGGATATCCGCTCATGGTCAGACCCTCGTTTGTCCTCGGCGGACGGGCAATGCAGGTGGTTCACGACGAGACCATGCTCCGTCACTACGTCCGGGCGGCCGTGGATGTTTCCCCGGAACGGCCTATACTGATCGACAAGTTTCTGGAGAACGCGATCGAGGCTGAAGCCGATGCCATATCCGATGGCACGGACGCTTTTGTGCCGGCAGTGATGGAGCACATCGAAGAGGCCGGGGTCCATTCCGGCGACTCCGCGTGCGTCATCCCGCCAGTGAGCATACCTCAAAAACATATCGATACAATCTGCGAATACACAAGCAGAATAGCCGTCGAACTGAAAGTGGTAGGCCTTATGAATATCCAGTACGCGATATACGAAGACAAGGTCTACGTGCTGGAAGCCAACCCGCGCGCGAGCCGCACGGTCCCGCTGGTAAGCAAGGTCTGCGGTCTTTCCATGGCGAGAACGGCCACACAGATTATGCTCGGCAAAAAACTTTCAGAACTCGGTCTGGTACACAAAGACATACCACACTACGGCGTGAAGGAATCCGTGTTCCCGTTCTATTTCTATCCTGAGGTCGACCCCGTGCTCGGGCCGGAAATGCGCTCTACAGGAGAGGTGCTCGGGCTGGCCGGCTCATATGAGATGGCCTTCTACAAGGCTCAGGACGCAGCCCTGAGCTGCCTGCCTCTTGAGGGCACGGTTCTGTTCACGGTGGCCGACAAGGACAAAAAAGCATGCGTGCCGGTAGCAAAGAGGTTCGCGGACATGGGCTTTGAAATTCTGGCCACCACAGGCACCCTGGAATACCTTTCCAAAGAGGGAATATCCTGCGGACACATCTCCAAGCTCAGGGAGAAACGACCGCATATCGCCGATGCCATAACGGACGGCAGGATACAGCTTGTGATAAACACGCCGCGCGGCAAGGCGAGCCAGGCTGACGACGCGTATATCAGGCAGGCCGCCATCCGCTACAGGGTCCCGTACATGACGACGATGGCGGCGGCGATGGCGACGGCCAGGGGCATCGGCGCGTTCGGGGAGAGCGAACCCGAAGTCAGGA
>CAZGYO010000298.1:0-3554 GCA_964530455.1 uncultured Victivallales bacterium | reverse complement strand
GTCGGGCTTGTAGGCGTGCATACCACAGCCTTCGAAACAGGTTATGGCAAGACCATTGGCGAATACGGGAGACGCCCCCACTTCACCGGTAATGATATCAGCTTTCCATAACTCACTGCCGTCTTCCGGGCTCCAGGCGGAAAAGTACGGGCTTCCGGATATAAGGACCTGGTAATCGTCGCCGAACCTGGCCAGCGCCGGAGAGCTCCATGTGCTCTCATCGCGCGATGTCTTCCATTTGATTTCGCCTGTGTCCGCGTCCAGGCCGAGCAGAAGGTAGTCGTTTGCTTCGTGCATGGCTATGATGGTGTTTTTGTAGAGAAGCAGCGAGCTTGTGAGTCCGTAGATATTACCTTCCGGGCTTGCGACGTACTTGGACCACAGCACTTTGCCGTCCTCCGCGCTTACACAGATGATATCGCCGTTCCCGAAATAAGCGAACACGCGGTTTCCGTCTGTCACGGGTGTCGGCGCCGCATGTATCCCGGACATGTCCCAGCAGTCGTAGCTTGTTGGAGCCTCAGGGCTTATTGGGCATTCAGCAGTCCAGAGCTTTTCTCCGGAATCTATGTTAAAACAGTATATCTCGTGTCTGTCAACCTGGCCGCCGACAATAAAAGCCTTGTTGCCCCAGATAATCGGAGACGCGACGGCGGGAAGATCAAGAAATGCTGTCCACAGAATGTTCTTGCTGTCGGATTCGCTCCATTCCACCGGCATGTTCTCGCCTTTAGGATAATAACCGTTGTTTTCAGGTCCTCTGAATGCGGGCCAGTGTTTCATCCACTCCTCGCGGGTGGGCGGACTGAAAACAGTCTTGCCGGGATCGGCATCGGCCCCTCCAGTCTTGTCCTTCTGGCCGCTTGCAAGCTTTTCTTCGGAATCCGCGGCAACCTCGGTTCCGGCGCCCCCCTGTTCGTCGCCAAAGGCAATTTTTTTGTGCTGCTCTCTGTACGGCTGTTCAGGGCGCATGTTGAAAAGTATATAGAAGCATATGCCGCTCACTATCACCGTGGCAATAGCGAGAACAAATCGCGCCCTGCGGTTTGCCGAAACATCCTCCTTGCCCTCGCCGGGTTCGGCTCGCGATGCCAGCGCCAGCGCCAGACTCGCGCAAAAAACAGTGATTCCGCCTATAAGCAGCCAGCCGCCCGCAGTCGCGACGGCCCTTCCGTCAAAATAGTTCTGCCGGATACGCTGGTCGAGGATTATTATCTCTTTCTTTATCTTCTCATCCTTCGGGTTCTCGGCGTGCTTTTCTATCAGCGTGTCGAGTTTTACCTGGTAGGGCGATTCAAAGGGATCGGTATTTTCCAGATTCCTGTAGTTGACAAGAAGGAAGATCACCGTCATCGCACAGAAAACGGCCGATACTATTGCCATGTTCATTGCTATGTTCCGGACATGCCCCTGGTTTTGGGGGACTTTTTGTTCTTCGGGCTGTTTCTGGTCGTCACTCATTTTTTTCTCCGTATTTTTCTTTTAGTCGTAGATGCTCTTTCGGGCAATATTTGAAACAGCGCCCGCAGGAGACACATATCCCGTTGTCGGGTATATAATCGTCCTGTCGGCGCCTGAGAGTCAGCCTAATAAGGCTCAGACCAAGTATAAGGCCGATAAATCCTCCTCCCAGCCCGGAAGCCATCGAAAAACGTTCCCGCAACTTGTCGGTCTCCTCAAAAAACTCGGCGGCGGGCCTTGCGGTCTGCTTGAATCCGTCGACAAGGTCCTGCTCGTCGCCGCTCAGCCTTTCCCCTTCCTCAATCTGCATGTCAAGAATAAGCGCGTCCGCTATCTGCACCTGCGTGTTGAGTCTGCTGACGGCCCCGGTTGACATGCGGCCGAGCCACGCGCCCCCTATCACCAGTACAGGAAGAACTAGGATGAGTATTCCGAGCATCATTCTTTCCCTGCCCCTTTCAGAGCCCATCCTCTTTTGAACGGGAGTCTTTATAGCGCCGTAAGGGCAGGAGTTCTCGCAGAGATGGCAGTGAATGCATTCGTCCGGGGTTATAGTCACATGCTTCCAGGAAAGCCGGGACGTCCAGTTCAGAAAAACAGCATACGGGCAGAGGTACCTGCAGTACGGGCGGCCGATAAAGAACGAAAGGATAAGGAAAACACCGGCGATCATGAGAATGTTTATGCTTCCGCTTGCGCGGAATATCGGTATAAAAGGATCGTATCTGCAGACTATGTAGCCGGTCCCCGTAACAGCCAGGACCAGCGCCAGCGTAAGATATATGTAGGGGATAAAACGCAGCGGACGGTCGAGCCACCCGGGTATCTGCACGGGCTTAGCCAGCACAAGCTCCTGCACCGCGCCCAGGGGGCACACCGAGGCACAGAAGACCCGTCCGAAAAACAGAGAGAAAAGCAGCGGCAGAAAAAAGAAGCCGAGCACAACGACCGGAATCGGCCCGGCGGCGCTGAAAAATCCTTCTGCCATGTTCTGGAAACTTCCCACCGAGCACACGCATCCCTGCCGGAAGAAACCGAAATAGAAAACTGAAAATACAGCAAGCGCTGCGAGCCCTTTTCTCGAACGCTTTTTCAGAGCAAGATAGCTTGCCAGGCAGAGAGCAAGAAACAGCACGGCAACATCCACGTATTCCCACGTGAGAGATCGAGGCGTCGGGTGAAAGTTCTCGGGATACTGGTGGTTGGTCTCGTTGAATTCCGGTCGCGGAAAACGCGAGGCTGCATGCAGGCCCGGCGACGCCGTCCAGAAAGCAAGCGTCAGGCAAAACAGAAAAATTGCATTGAAGAATCTTTTCATCTTAACTCCGGCTACCCTTCTCGTTACCCTCGGCGCCCTTCAGCAGGTACGGCTTTGATGCCGGGACTTTCTTGAAAGCCTTGGAGGGACATGCGGCGGCGATGTTGCACTGGTTACAGTTCACGCATATGTCGTGACGGACCTGCAGGTATAAGCTGCCGTTGCCGAAGGTCTGGCAGCCCTGCACACACTTGGCGCAGCCTATGCATTTGTCTTCGTCGATTATGTACTCGTAGTAGGGATGTTCTATGTAGGTTCTCTCGATAGCGAATGTCGGGCAGAGGTGTTTTTCCGCGCCGGTGTCGAACTCCATCGTGCCGGGACGGTAATACGCGAAACACAGGTCGCAGTATCCGCAGACATCGAATGCGTGTACGCATTTCACCGCCGAGGGATTCAGCACGCATTCGGTGGCACAACGTCCGCACTGCACGCACTTGTCCGGGTCAAGCTGCCATACCATGTCGTCTTCCTCAGACTTGTCGAGGCTGCCCACAAAAAGTGCGCCGAGTCCGAGCGCCGCCAGTGAGCCGGCGCCTTTTCGGACCAACTCGCGCCTCGAAAGGGATTTGTCTTTTTTATTATCAGCCATTATTTAAGTATCTCCCGGTTTTACGGCGGTAATCTTCGGCCACGCTGATACCGCAGTTTTTAAGAGCGGAGCATCCTCTGCAACGATTGAAGCGAAAGCAGGCGCCAGCGGCTGGGTTCTGCTTTTTGTCGCGGCGGGACAGGTATAGCGCCATTGCTCCCAAGCCCGCCAGGACGGATCCCC
>CAZGYO010000297.1:0-3568 GCA_964530455.1 uncultured Victivallales bacterium | reverse complement strand
AATATGCGGGTTATTTTTGTTTTGATGCCATTACATACATGCAGGGCATCAAAAACAAGGCCACCAGTATTTCCATTCCCAGGCCGCCGATAGCTGCCACGGCCATGGGCTGGAGCATGTCACCGCCTTCCTGCAGGTTCAGCGCCAGAGGCAGAAAGCCTATCATGGTCGTCACAGTGGTCATGACGCGGGGGCGCAGCCGTATCCTGGCCGCGTCCAAAACCGCGTGTCTCGCCGTATGGGCACGCTGTTCCTGCAGTTCTCCGGCGTAGGTCAAGAGCAATACGCCGTCGTTGACCGTCGCCGCCACCACGACCAGCACGCCGATAATGACCGTTGCCCCCAGCGGGATGTTTGTCAGATACATCAGAAAAACCACGCCCGTCATGCAAACGGGCACGCTCCCAAGAATCAGGCACGGCAACTTCAAGCTGTTGAACTGTACGGTCAGAACAATAAAGGAAAAGAAAAGCGCAAAGGCGAGCACGGCGAGAACCGTTTCTCTCATGTCGCGCATCATTTCGGCGCTACCGCCGAAATCGAAGTCATAACCGGTCGGACGTTCGAGTTTGCCCAGAGCGTTCTCCAACTGATTCACCGCGCCTGCAAGATCGCCGTCGGCAATATCCGCTTCAACCGTGATTTGCTTGATCTGGTTTTCCCGGATGATCTCCACCGGGCCCGTGCCGGGAACCACGGTGGCGATGTCCCGCAATCGAATGATGTTCCCCTGGGCACAGGTGAGTGTCAGGTTCTCAATATCCTGCCTGGAGGTCAATCGCTGTTCCGGGACAATCAAGCGGATGTCGTAGTATTCTTCCCCATCCCGATAACGTGTGGCAACCGCTCCTGTTATCAGCGAACGCAGGGACGTCGCGACATCCGAAACCGACACGCCAAGCTCGGCGGCCTTGACCCGGTCGACCTGAACCTGGAATTCCGGCTTGGTCAGATCCATTGAGACGAACACATTCTGAAACTGGTCGAAGGCACGGATTGTCTTTGCCGTCCTGGCGGACAGTTCGGCGAGCGTCTCCATGTCCTGCCCGCGAACCTGCACGACAATATCCGAAGCACGCATGCCCTTGATGCCCTTGATGGGCATCTGCTTCACCATGGCTTTGCCGCCGGGGGGCTGAATCTTGCCGACGACCTTGCGCAGTCGGGCGACGTAATCCCCGGTGCTGATGTCCCGCATGGCCTTGGGAACAAGCTGAATATCCAATTGGCCTTCACTGGCGATTTCATAAGTGGTCAATCCCCTGACTTGACCGCCGGCAAGGGTGAAGGTGCTTTGAATCAAGGGATCTCCTTTTATCTGCGCTTCGATTTTTTGCAGCGCCCGGTCAGTTTCGGCAACAGAGGCGCCTGTCGGCATCTTGACCTTGACCATGATTCGGCCGTCGTCGATGAGTGGAAGAAACTCGCCGCCGAGCCGTCCCGATAGTGCTATAGCTCCCGCAACCAGGAGCAGAAAAAGCGACGCCGCAAACCACCGCCAGCCGATCACCCGGTCAAGCAGCCAGGCATAACCGTTGGTGATTCGATCAAATATCCGCTCAAACCATCCCGCTTGACGTATCGGGCGGCTGCCGCCGAAAAGCGTGGCCGATACCATCGGCGTCACCGATATGGCCACGATCAGACTGATAACGACGATACCCGCAATGACCAGAATCAGTTCGCGAAAGAGCAGACTGGTCAGCCCGGGAACGATGAGAAACGGCACGAACAGGGCGAGAAAAGAAAGCGTGGCGGCCACCAGGGCCGGTCCGACTTCGGTGGTGGCATCGACGGCATGACCGGCTGCTTCCTGATCCGGTCTGTCCCGTCGCAGTCTCGAAATGTTTTCCACTACCACGATGGAGTTATCCAGTACAACGCCGATGGCGACAACCAATCCGCCAAGGGAAAAGATGTTGAGGGAAAAGCCGGCCAGCTTCATCAGCCCGAAGTTAAAAACCAGGGTGAGTGGCAGGGCGATGACCATTACCATTACCTGCCGCACACTTCCTAAAAATAGGTAAACGACAGCTATCAGCAGCACTGCCGCGACAATCGCGGCGTCCCGCACACCGGTTAGCGCCTGTTTAACGTACACAGCCTGATCTTCCACGTAGTCAAGTCGCAGTTCCGCCGGCAGTTCCGCCTTCAGTTCATTCAGAAGCCGGGCCACCGCCTCGGCGGTTCGCACCGTATTGGCTTCGGCTTCCTTCAATACCGAAATTTTGACGCTCTCACGCCCGTTGAACCGGGTTATCAGCCGCACTTCCTCGTGGCCGTCAATCACCTGGGCGATATCCCGCAAGTAAACTTTTTGGTGTCCTTCCCCGGCTACAACGACTGTGCGGATATCCTCGAGATTCGAATATTCACCCATGGTTCTTGCAATAATCTCTTTTGCGCCCACCGTGACCCGGCCGCCTGTCTGCTCGACATTTTCCGCAGCGACTTTCCTGATCACCGCATCCAGGCGAAGTCGGTGTTTCTCCATGGCAACCGGATCAAGCAGAATGCGGATTTCACGTTCGAGCCCGCCGATAACTTCGGTTCCCGCCACTCCCCGGACAGCCAGGATGCGATCCTGCAGCCAGTTTTCAGCCCAGTCCCTGAGCTTCACCGGACTCCACCGGTCGGAACTCACCGTCAACTGCATGACCGGTAGTTGAGATGGATCAGCTTTGAACACAAAGGGCGCTTCAATATCCGGGGGCAGGAGCCTTTGGGAGCGGGTAAGAGCTGCCATCACATCCTGAAAAGCCACATCAATATCCGCGCTGTAGTCAAAATGGACGTTCAACGCATATTCCCCTTCAACAGAAAAGGATTCAAGGTAATCCAGGCGGTCCACCGTGGACATGATTCGCTCAACAGGATCGGCTATATCCGTGTCAATCTCCTCCGGCGTGGCTCCCGACCATTTGATTTGGACTTTGACCAGCGGATAGGTAATATCCGGTAAATAATCCACGGGCAAACGTAGCAGTCCGTAAACTCCGAGAACGACAAGAGCAAGAACAATGGCACTGGTAGCCAGTCTCCGTCGGACGGCATAACTGGTTAGTTTCACTCAGCGCCTCCGGTATTCTCCGGTTCCCCGTTGTCTGCTTCTGTTTCCGACTTGTTTTGTCCGTTTCCGGATTTTCCTTTTCCCGCAAGGTGGACGTCAGCGCCGTTTTTGAGCTTTCCGTGCCCGGCAACGATAAGCTTGTCGCCGGGCTCTATCCCTGAAATGATCTCAATGCGATTATCGGCTTCAATGCCGGTTTTTACAATTCGCGCCATGGCCTTCCCGTCCTTAAACAAGAAAACAAGCCGGCCTTTCGGCGTGCTCAATAACGCCTCCAGGGGAACAACGACGACCTCTTCCGGATTTGTGAGCAAGAACGTCAATCTGGCAAACATGCCGGGGAGCAACTTGACAGATTGGGCCAGAGCTATTTCCACGGTTCGGGTGCGGAGGCGCGAATCCAGATAGGGGTAAACACGCTCGACCTCGCCCGCAATAACCTTGTCAGGATATGCGTCCAGGTACGCATTAACCCGCATTCCCGATGCTATTTTCGCG
>CAZGYO010000296.1:0-3575 GCA_964530455.1 uncultured Victivallales bacterium | reverse complement strand
GAAGCGAAAATCGTTGCTCTTCCTTACGACGGGCTGAAAATAACCTGCATTGTCGCTTACGGGGCGACGCCGCTGGACGCGCAGTACTTTTCCGGTGATATAAGCCCGGAAGTATACCGCGGCGAGCTTGCAGGGGCCAGGACATTCTGCCAGTTTAGTGAGCTGGAACAGTTGCTTGCTCTCGGCCTGGTGAAAGGCGGCAGCCTGGACAACGCCGTTGTGATGCATGACGGGGCTATAATATCAAAAGACGGGCTGAGGTACGCGGACGAGTTCGTCAGGCATAAGGTTCTGGATATTCTGGGAGACATTTATCTTGTCGGATCCAGGATAAAAGCGCATATAATAGCGGTCAAACCCGGGCATCCGGCGAATGTACAGCTTGCCGGAAGAATTCTGGAATCAAAATCAGAGAGGATATTTCCGTGATATTCCGAAAAAAGAGGAAACATGAATAAGAGACTTCTGAATTCCGACCAGATAAGAGAGATGCTTCCGTACAAGTTCTCGATTCAGTTGCTCGACAGAGTGCGTATGGACAGTGATAATCATTATACAGGCTTGAAAAATCTGAGCTTCAACGAAGAGTTTTTCCAGGGGCATTTTCCAAATCACCCGATAATGCCCGGGGTGCTTCAAGTGGAGGCAATGCAACAACTGGCGGAACTGGCCCTGAAGGATGCGCTGGATTCTGAAGGCGGCAGGGATATCTATATAAAAGGGCTCAAGAAAGTCAAGTTCCGCCGTCCGGCGCTTCCGGGAGACAGGCTCATGGTTGAGATTGAGATAGAGTCTCTGGAAAAAGACACCGCGGTAGTAAAAGCCGTAAACAGGACCAGCTCCGGGGTGACGGCGCAGGCCGGCATTGTTCTGGGGGTCAGGGACAGAAAGGTTGCCAAGACGCTGAAAAGCGACTTCGGTGAAATAGACAAACACAAAGACATAGCAATGGACGTGACTCGGATAATGGAGATAATCCCCCACAGATATCCTTTTCTGCTTGTGGACTACATTATCTCATTTGAGGGAATAAATGTGCTGGCGGTTAAGAATGTGACTGCCAATGAGCCGTTTTACCACAAATACTCGCCGGAATGCTCAGTTTTACCGGGCGCCATACAGGCGGAGATAATTGCGCAGGCGGGCGCTGTATTGATGTTGTCCCGTCCTGAAAATAAGGGGAAGATAGCTTATTTCATGTCTATAGAGTCTTCGGAATGCCTTGAACCTGTAATTCCGGGCGATCAGCTTCGGATAGATGTGGAACTTCCAGAGGGCCGATCGCGTTTTGGAAGGGGGCAGGGATCGATATCAGTGGACGGAAGGCTTGTGTCGAGGACGGAAATAACTTTCGCGGTCGTCGAGGCTTAACCCCGTTATTTCATGAAAAATCGATATTTTAAGATTAATACCCTGTTTATTAACAGGTTATATGAATTTTGAAATTGGTTCTTAAGTCATGACAAGTACAGGCTGAGGGATACGAACAGCGTGTAGATTGCAAGCAGGACAAAGCCTTCTATCCGTTTCAGGCTCATCCCGGTAAACATGAATATGGTCATAAGACATCCTGTTCCGAGCATGAATGGTAATGCGATGCTTGTTATTCCGGTTCCGGCGCTGATCGGCTGGAGGACAGAGGATACCCCCATTACCATGAGGACATTGAAGATACAGCTTCCTAGAATGTTTCCTATGGCAAGCTGATTTTTCCCTTTCAAAATTCCGGTTACGGTGACGGCGAGTTCGGGAACAGAAGTTCCGAAAGCGACGACGGTGGCGGTTATCAAGGCTTTTGAGACGGACATTTTTTCCGCGGTTGATATTACATTGTCGACCATTGTCTTGGCTCCGCATGAAATCATTGCAAGTCCGACAAGGATTACGAGCAGGTTTTTGAAAGTGTTATTATTTTCAGCAGGCGTTCCGGAATCATCGTGTTTCCTGTTGCGGCCGGAATAAAGCAACCCGAGATACAGTAGAAAGATAGCCAGAAGTACACATCCCTCGGAACGCCCAAGTGTATTTTTCCCGGAAAGAGAGAAAACCGTAATGATAATGAAGGCAAGTAGCATTGCCATTGCGTCGCGCCTGATTATCGTCGGGGGGAATATGGGGATTGAACCACGCAGGACGATTGCTAGAGCCAGGATCAGCCCGATATTGGCGATATTGCTTCCCAGCGCATTTGCAAGAGCGATCTGACCTTCTGCGTTAAGTGAGGCGTAGATATTTGTTCCGAGTTCGGGCAGCGATGTTCCGATACTGACAAGAGTGAGCCCTATGATTGTTTCGGAGAACCCGAAATTTCTTGCGATTTCCGCTGCGGAATCTATAAAGATACCGCAACCTTTGACAAGAACGAAAAGACCTGCCGCGAAAAGGGGGATATTAAGCAAAATCCAGGGAGATGTGAATTCTATGTGCATAAAAAAATACCCCGCCGGGGGGGGGCGGGGTAAAAAATTGATTTTACTGGCGGAATGGCGGTTTTCCGCGAATTTCGCGTTCGCGTAGCGGAGAACCATCTGGTTTTACCAGTCTGACATTGGTAAAGATGAGCAGGTTCTGTTTTTCGCGATTTTCCACCTTGGATCGAAAGGCCCTGCCGAGCAACGGGATATCTCCCAGGATCGGGACTCTGTCGTCAACGAACGTCGTAGTGTCGCGAATAATGCCGCCCATGACGACAGTTTCGCCGTCATATATAGTCAGCTGCGTCTCGAGAGTACGCGCCTCGATAATCGGCATTCGCAATGTGTTTGAAACTTCATTATCCGCTGCGGTTGCAGTTGCCGCGACGGCTATATCGTAGCTGTAGTCGATCCATCCGAGAAAAGCTTTAACCTGCGGAAGCATATCGAGAGAGATTGTGTATTTGTCGGGATCTACTGTGGGAGTGACGGTCATCCGTACCCCGATCTGTTCGGGATCCCCAAACTCGGGGACGGAAGGAGTGAAGGCTACGCCAACATCGGTTTGCAATAATGTTGCTTCGCCCCATGATTCGGGATAATATATTTCCGTTACCATACGGATAAGCGCTTCCTCGTTGTTCATTGTGGTGACACGCGGCGTGGAGAGGATGTTGGTCGAATCCATTCGATCCAGCGCATGGACGATAAAGTTCCAGTTTATTCCGGAATTGCTTGTTCTCTGCCAGTTGAACATCTGGTCGGCAGTCCCTGTTATATCGTCGGAAAAGCGCATCAGAGGATCGTTCTGGTTGAATGTTTTGGAATGCGTGCCGGTTACCCCGTCAGCGGCAGTGCGCTGTACAAGATATTCGAAGCCGAGTGATTCCAGATCGTCCTGAGCGACTTCGACAAACTTGGATTCGATAAGGACCTGCGGGTCGATAACGCTCAGCTCGTCGATTATCTGCTCGATTTTCTTTAGGTTGTCCGGGGTGTTTGTAGCGATAAGCCGGCTGATACGGTTGTCGTAGACGGTACGCGCGCCCTCGGGCATGGAGATTCCGCGTTGACGGAAATATTCGGCTACTGAAGATGTTCCATCTCCGCCATCACCGCCGATCGTTCCAGAAATATCCGTTTCAATCGGATATATTCTGG
>CAZGYO010000295.1:0-3577 GCA_964530455.1 uncultured Victivallales bacterium | reverse complement strand
GATCTCCATTCCGGGGATGGGCCTGCAGGAGAGCTTTCTCCAGGAAAAACAGAGTCCGGCAATCGTCGCTTAAATGTTCCTCGCAAAACTTTGCTTTCAGTAAAACCTGATCAAAGGTATCCTCGGGCATTTTCCCCAGCAATTGCCTGAGAGTGTCTTCAGATGCTTTCCATTGCCCCCCCTTTTTTAAAATTTCGGAGACGAAAACGGTTTCCTGAACATCCAATTCATATCTCAGTGCGCAGGATGCAACCAGTGATTCCATAATGTTTGTCCAGTCTAAAACAATATCATATATTCTCTGCAGCTTAAATATTTTGCCCAGCTCCGTAAAACATCTCCAGAAATTTTCTCGATTCAATTCGCATTGGCTCCACCAGCATGTGCTTTTTATGTCCGGAGACAGAATTTCAAGACCAGGGATCAGTGATCCTGTTTTCAGTTTTGAAAATTCCAATACTGCCCCGACAAACTCCGGAACCAAATTTTCAATGAGATTGCTGCTTCTGTTCCAGAATATCTCGCCTGATTGGACAATAACCCTGCTTCTGGCACGGGCAACCCCGACTTTTGCAAGAAGTGATTCTTTCCCTGTCGATACCGGGATATAGTCGTATGCACCTGACTTAAATGACTGTACGGCTCCATCAGCAGAGGGCTCGGAACTCATCACTATGGGCGAACAGGCTTCAAGATAAAAAAACATGTATTGTAATATTCGCTTAAATTCGCGGGGATCAGGTTTTTCATATAGAAGACAACACATCGGCTGACCCAGCTCGACTTTAAGCAAATCGATATCTTCTTGCATGCAGCATTCATACCCGGCGCTACTGAACAACTCTTCAAGCTTGGCTGCGAGTGAAGCTTTAAAACCGATAATACCTATTACAACCTGTTTCATGTTCTATATCAGGCTAGAACTTTATGGACTGCCACATTCCCTTAACCCAAGCCTTCCCGGTTTTCGACACGAAATCGACAATATCCTCAACAGACATTTTTACTTCATCTCCATCTTCCATTATTCCGTAAATCAGTAGTCCGGCCACCGTGTTCATAAAAGGAACCCTCATTGCAGGCGGCAACTCGATGTTTGGATTGCCCGGCTCCCCGATCCTAACAGGTATGTCAAAGACATCGCGCGCAACGCCGGATACTCTTTGGAGCATTGCCCCGCCTCCCGACAAAACAATTCCGGAACTGATGTGGCTTAGCATTCCTTTATCTTTCAGTTCGGAGTGTATCAATCCAAAAAGCTCCCTCAGTCTTGCATCAACAACCAATTCATACGAGTGAAAGGGGATGATTCTATCGCTCCTCGCGATCATCCCCGGCACCCGGATTGATTTGACAGAACTCGTCTCGTCAAGAAATGAATCCAGATCAAGAAGCATTTTTCGTGTGGTGTTTATATGCAAGTCCAAGCCGATATGCAGGTCGTTAGCCAGATGTTCGCAGCCGACAGAGAAAGCGCCACACATGGAAATCATGGAGTTATGCACCGCAATATACTCCGTCGTACCTCCGCCCAGATCGACCAGCAGAGAACCGTCACGCATTTCTTCGTCCCCAAGGACAGCCAGCATTGACGCAATCCCGCTGAAAACGGGCCTGCATTCGAGTTCCCATCCTATGTTTTTCAGAAGATCCCTGTAGTCCTGCACAATATTTTTATCTCCATATACCAGCGATACATTTGCCAGAAGCTCCCGGGCGCGCCTTCCTTTCGGGTTCTGGACAACGCAATTTGAATCAAGTGCAAAAGAGGACACCAATACGTCAACGGCGCAAGAACCATCGGGAACGGAAAGAATGCCGGCGTTGCGGACAGCCTCGTCGATGTGGTGGTTTTTGACAATGCCGTTCCCATCCTTGACGACTACAGAACCGACGGCATTGCCGAACCCCAGATGCCGGCCGCTTACCGCAAGATATGTCCTGCATTCCGAAACCGGAATATCCGCTTTTTTTTCAGTCACGCTTACAGTCTCCTCAAGTATCTCCAGCAATTTGTCCATATCCGATATCTCTCCCTTGACCACCGTTCCGGAAGAATCCTTTTCATAAAATCCCATCACCTTTATGCTCTCCTGAACATATTTCCCGATCAGCACGCGTATTTTCGATGTACCTATATCTATTCCGCAAAACGATTGCTTCCTGTAAGATTTCATATTGGCTTTTCAGGTTTTCTCCGGGCAAATATCACTACCGTGTTTTTCCCCAATCAACAACTTTCGTGCCAGATTCACCATTGCCGCATCTCTACGCACATAGTTTGAAAAAAATAGATATATGGAGTATCATATGGTGACAGTGCTATATCAAATTATGACAGGATGGCAATTATGAAAGACACTTTGATTCTGACCGGCTGGGGATATGTGGACTATGCCTGCGCGGCGGCTGTAACCCTCCGAAAATATCCCGACGCGGACGTGCTCGGGGCCAGTAAAGACAGGCTGCCCATGCACCTTGCGAATGTCGCGAAAGGCAAGGCCGAATACAAGCGTATTTTTATTCTGGGAGTGGGTCTTCTCGCAGATCAGAAAAGATTGCTTTCCGCAGTTGAGAAGCTGAAAAAGAAAAAGTTGGAGATAATCTGGATAAGCGTAATCCCACTGCCTGAAATCCTCGACTCCAGAATAGAAGACTGCCTTGACACGCGGGTTGACTCCTCATGCGGGACACTCGCGGAGGCTTGCCTCGAACACTTTGAGATGTCCCGGAAATCGGCCCGCATCTCCGCCATCATGCGTCTCGCCGAAAGCCCCCATAATCATCTTAGCGACGGCGATATGGCATGGATTACGCTTTTCAGTGCGGCATCATCGCGCTACAGGCGTTTCCAGGAGGAAAAGCCGTATGCCGACGCCGTCAGGTCGCTGGCAAGAGGCATAGCGCCAAACAAAACACAGAAAAACATGATCGAGGAATCCAGGAAATACGGAAACAGGGAACTGAAAGGGGCCAGCGCGGATGTCGCGACTCTCTGGAAACGTTCGCATGAACTGGGCAAAGAAGGTAACTGCAGTGTTCTGATCACGGGTGAAACCGGAACGGGAAAAGAGACAGTGGCTTATCTTATCCACGGCCATTCACCCCGTCCCTGGGGAAAATTCGTAGCTTTCAATTGCGCGGACCTTACGCCCCAGTTACTCGAAAGCCGGCTGTTCGGACACGAGAAGGGAGCCTTTACAGGAGCCGAGAAACTGCGTAAAGGAGCATTCGAAGAAGCGGACGGCGGAACGTTGTTCCTTGACGAGGTGGCGGAACTCCCGGGCGAGGCCCAGGCCGGTTTGCTCCGGGTTCTTCAGGAAAAAAGGTTCCGCAGGCTGGGCGGGGAGCATGATATTGAGGTAGATGTCCGGATAATTGCCGCCACGCACCGGAACCTGCCGGAAATGATGAAAGACGGGAAGTTTAGAGAGGATCTCTTCTTCCGCCTGTGCGCGGAATATATTGAAGTGTCGCCGCTACGTGACCGCCCGGAAGATCTACCGCTGATAGCCAATGATATTATGCTGAAAAGCGGTCAGAAAAGGTTGTCGGAAAAACAAGCGAGGGACCTGGC
>CAZGYO010000294.1:0-3610 GCA_964530455.1 uncultured Victivallales bacterium | reverse complement strand
GTTAATTTTTAGAGACTTATAAATTATTTATTTTTCAACAGTTGGACACTAGTGTTCCTCAATAAAGAAAACCGCCTGCGATTCCCCGGATTCATTCGCGGAGCATCTCGGAGACTATGCCGCGGCCCGAGTTCAGCAAGAGCCTGGATACGTTTGACGGGACATATCGGATACTGAGATATTTTCCCCGGACCTTCATGGAGACAACCAACTTCAGCAGCGCCCTGCCTGTCTCGTCCTCCTCAATCTTCGGGATTATCTTTTCGAAATAGTCGTCGGCGCGCGCGGGGTCAATTTCGAAGCCGCCGGCGCTGCATGATACCGTGCGCACATGAATATGTCCGTTTTTGATTTCCGGAACAGCTTTGATCCGCCCGTTGATATAAGAACCAAAGGGGGTCCATAGCCCCGTATCGAAAGACATTTTGACATCGAACACCCCGTCCCTGAACTCTATATCCAGGGCGGAAGGTTTCCCGGGGGATTCCCCGCCCGTATCCATGGTCTGATACATGCTCAGCGAGGAACTTATGACAGCATTCACTTCGTCCTCCGAGAGGATCAGAACGCTTTCGGCGGGTTTCGTCAGACCCAGCACGGAAGTGAAGGACTGGTTTCCAAGCCCTTCCATGAGTTTCGTGCTTGCGCTTTCCAGCGCGCCGGGGTCAGGGATACTCGTTTCCATGGATACCGGTTCCCGGTCAAACACATTCGCAAGGAACCAGCACAGAAGCGCGGCGCATATACAGAACACGAGCAACACACCCGAAAGCGCCGCAAGTATGATGTTTCTGGTCTTTTTTTTCATGTTCAACCCGCGTATTTCGCGAACGGTGCCATATTATATCCCGACAAATCCATGAAACATAAAAAAAACAGTTGTCGCAGCGTCCTTATCATAATGATGTTAATTCTTGTTTTTGAAATTTGCTCATTGAACTGCTTCATTTAGGTGAAATGACCGTGGCATCATATATATTACAGCCCTATACGAGGAAAAAAAATGTTTTTTGATTTTCATACTCACTTCTTTCCGGACAAAGTCGCGCCCAAAGCGCTGGGACACCTGCTTAAAAGAGGCATGCCGCCAGCCAGCTTCGACGGAACGAGGGCGGGACTTCTGGAATCGATGCGCGGAGCCGGTATAGACCTGTCTCTGAATCTTCCCGTCGCAACGGCCCCGGACCAGGTACCGGGGATTAACGACATGATGATACGTGAGAACGCGGCGCCCATATACTGTTTCGGCGCCATGCACCCCCTGTTCCCGCGACAACAGGAGGAGCTGTGCAGGCTTGCGGACGCCGGGATAAAGGGAATCAAGATGCATCCTGAATTCCAGAGTTTCGATCCCGTAGACAAGTGCATGGAGATTGTATACAGGACCTGCACGGACAGGGGACTCGTAGTCCTCTTCCATGCCGGCGAGGACATGGCTTTTACGGCCCCGTTCAAGTCGACACCCGCGAAGTTCGCGGAACTGAACGACATGTATCCGGAATTGAAGCTGGTTCTGGGCCATTTCGGATCTCTGCTGATGTGGGACGAGGTAGAGGAGCATCTTACAGGCCGCGAAAACGTCTATCTTGAGACTTCTTTCGGGCTGGGCATTCTTCCGGATGATAAATTGCTCCGCATGATAAGGGAACACGGGGTCTCGAAGGTGCTGTTCGGAACGGATGCGCCCTGGAGGTCCCAGAAAGAGGACGTCGAGACCTTTAATCGGCTTGAACTCACGGATATTGAAAAGGACCGGATATCGCATCTGAACGCCATTGAGCTGACGGGTTATGAATGAGAAGACGAAACTTTACTGCATACTCAACCCGCTTTCATCCGACGGGAAAGCGCTGAGGAAATGGATTGATATAGAAAAGGTGCTCGGGGAGCTCGATATCGACTATGAACTGGTCCGAAGCGGAGAGGATATATGTGAAACTACCTTATCCCTGCTTAAATCCGGAGTGGATGAAAACGACTGCCTGGCCGGTCTCGGCGGGGACGGCACGCAGCACGCCGTTATAAACGGGATAATGAGGTACAGGGAAGAGTATCCTGAGGCCCGGCTTCCCTATTTTTCCGTTATACCCCTGGGTACAGGGAACAATATCGCGAAATCCTTCAATATGAGCCCGAGACAGAACCTGCTTTTCAGTGAACTGAGACGCTGTCTTGCCGGCGCCGTGAGGGGCGCTGAATTCCGTGTGGACCTGGGCAGGATCGACGGTGTCTATTTTCTCGACGCGTTCACGGTTGGCATTGACGCCCATATCCTTGCCGGGAGAAACCGCGACAGACAGACAATTAGCCGGAGCAGGTTCATGCTCCGAATGCTCAAGGGCTACCCTCTCTACCTGTTCAACACGCTGAAAAGCATGGGCACCTCGAAAAGCGTGTCAGCGGAGCTCAGAGTGGACGGGAAGAGCTTCTACTCGGGCAAGATCTGCAACATAGTCATAAACAATACGAGGATATACGCCGGTGAATTTGACCTGACCGACAATGCATGCGCGAACGACGGCCTGCTGGACGTGCTGGTCTTCAAGGGGCCGCGGGACTATCTCCGGAGATACCTCCTGGGCCATCGGTATCTGCCGAGGAAAATGCGCATGCTTGCCGACAGCGCCAGGCACAGCCTGGAACACGCGAAGGGCAGGTCATTTGAGATCAGGCTCGGGGAAAAACTCCCCGCGCAGGTTGACGGGGAAGAGCTCGATGCCAGACTTGAATTCAGGGTCGATGCCGTGCCCCGCGCGGTAAAACTGCGTATCCCTGTCGAGCCCGCTTGAACCTAACCCCGTTATTTCATGAAATAACGGGATCCAATAGCCCGGGACCAAGTTCACCATGGACCGCTATCGCAGCGTCCACGATCTCTTTGCCTATAGAGCCAATTTCAAAACGCGCGCGTTTTGAACCTGGCTCTGTTATGAGAATTTCCTTTTATCCCACTGTGTTTCTTGCCAACCACTGATACATCCATTGTCGTCACAAAAGGGACACATCCACACAATTGTGGAGGGATCAGTCTCTTGAAAACCTGCCACAATATTGCCTTCGCATCGCTTGTTCCGCGGACGACGGCGGCACCGGACGTCCGTCTCCCAATCCATTTCATCACGGGGACGGGCCGTGACTGCGGCAATTATGGCACATTGGTGTTCCGCGAGGCGGCGTGCCGGACCAGGCTCATGAATGAGTTCATCATTCTCATCCAAATAGTGCCGTATATCTGTGACCCACGTATTTCCCATTATTTCTCTCTCCACGCTGGAGATATTTCTGTCCCCGGGCTGGCGTCAAGACTCTCAATGAGTCTTTCAGCCACGAATGCTCGGGCCTGAGGCGAGAGATCCAGCGTCTCGGACACAATCTTGTCTGCTGTCATACTCATATAACAATATTAGCTCTTTTTTGCGTGATCGTCAATTTCATGATTCGAACAAATTATTCAACCCTGTTGCCGATATTCTTCCGAAGGGTAGACTCCTCCGAAAACGATAGGGACACGATATATTGTTTTCAGGGAAATTGCAAATCAACTTATTTGTCTGAATTTTGGGGATGTCCCATAGATTGTTAAAACTCTGACGGCTTCCTTTATACTTTT
>CAZGYO010000293.1:0-3614 GCA_964530455.1 uncultured Victivallales bacterium | reverse complement strand
GCGGGAACCATCTTCATGCCCCTGGCCGGAGTTGTCGATGTCAATGCCGAAAAAAAGAAACTCGAGAAACAGAAAAACGATATCGAAAACTGGATCTCCGGTTCAAGAAAAAAACTCTCTAACCGGAGTTTCCTCGAAAAAGCTCCGAAAAATGTCGTAGAGGACGCAAGAAAACATCTGTCCGAACTCGAGGGCAAGTACGAACGCGTAAAGGAAATGCTCAATTCGCTTTCCTAGCCCGGCTTTTACACGAAGCCAGTGCGGTGCGGATTCCCGAAAACGATAAGTATACGCATGCGCCGCGGATTAAAGAAATAATTATTACACCACATCGCTTGATAATATCACTTTTGTATGCTAGCTTGTTTCAAAGCATGAAAAATCAAAATTCTATGTGTCAAGGAGGAAAGAGATGAAAGTTGGTTCCAGGTTTTCGAGCTTATTGGCGTTGCTGCTTGTTTTTGCGGCATTTCCGGTACTTATTGCCGCGGACTATTCGTGGCGTGAACCGCAGGCGAAGGTTCTGCCCACGGGTGACCTCGAATGGTCGCCCAGGCCGTTTAAATATGTGAAGGGTGAGCAGCTGCGCTACATCGACTTCGAGAACGGCGATGACGCCAACGACGGGCTAACGAAAGAGACGGCCTGGAAACACCATCCGTGGGACCTTTTCGCGGAAGGCAATGCCAAGGGCGAAAAAGGCGCCGTGACCTACGTGTTCAAACGCGGCGTCGCCTATCGCGGAGTGATCACGAACGAAGCAAATACCGGCGAAAGCGGAAAAAAAGGTGTGCTTATCGGTGAATCCGGGAAGCCGGACAACCCTATCCGCCTCACTTCCGACCCGGACTGGGGTGAAGGCAAGGCGCTGATCCTCGGATCAATCAAACTTCCGGCGGACTGGAAGCCGGCGAAGAGCGTCGGGTATCCGAAACGTATCCCGGAAATCGACAAGGTCTGGGCTCTCGATCTGAACGCGTTGGGCGTGCTGGACGAGGAAAAAAATGTCGAAATAGTCACCCGGAATTCGCATTTCGGGAAAAGCGATATCCGCATGCCGTTCCTCGGCCTGTTCCGCGTGGACGAAAAAGGCAGCCACATTCAACACCTGGCGCGTACGCCGGACTGGCAGCAGGGCGATGAGAATTTCGTGCTGGACTACTGGCACAAGATGGACGGTTCCAAAATGCTTAAGGACGGCGATGGCAAAAAAGCAAAACTCGTTGCCAAGGGAATCTGGGACGAGGACGTATTGAAAGGCCATCCGCAGGACTGGTTCACCGGCGGATACATCTGGCCGCAGTACGGTCACTTCATGGGCGGACCTATGCCGCGCCTGATCAAGGACGAAGTGAAGAAAAAGCGCGGCAAGGTCATAAAACATTACAACCCCGAGGAAGCTGTGATTTACGAGGGCTGCTACGGAAACTGGCATGCGCGTCTGCGCTACATGATCGACAACCTGCCCCAGTACCTCGACCACGACGAGGAGTTTTATTACGATAAAAAAAGCGGACACCTGTTCTATCGACCTCCGGCCGGCCAGGACCCGAACAGGCTCCATCTCGAGTGGGCACGGTTTAGTGAAGGCGTCTATATCGATAGCCAGAAACACATCGAGATCTCGGGACTTGATTTCAAATATCAGGACGTTGGTGTCGGCATGCACAACGATGTCGAGGATATCACCATCAAGAACTGCAGCTTCGAGGATATGCTCGAATACGGCGTCAATCAGGGAATGAAGAACTACCGCTCCGACAAAGATAAAACCACCGGTAAAATACGCCCGCATTACGCGACCAATATACGCATTCACGACTGCGATTTCAGGGATATCTGGACAACAGCCGTACGGATGTCCGCCGACCAGGAACATGACCGGGTTCTCGGCCACATTGAACTGTTGCGCTCCAATTTCTACAACACCGGCATACGCCACAAAGACAATGTACAGACGCCCTTGCCCTGCGTGGAAATACTCTATCCCCAGACCGGTGAGATCGCCGGTAACATTGTCGAGGACAGCTGGGGCAGTGGGCTCATGATCTTCGCCGGGATCAATTCCGGCGGCACGGTCGACTGGCCGTTGTCGCGCGTGCTCGTGCATCACAACAAGACAGTAGACACGGCGCTCGCGGTCAACGACTACGGCGGCATGTCGCTCTGGCAGGGCGGCCCGATCTACTGCTACAACAACAGCATCGGGAACTCCCCGGGCTACATGCCCGCGGGCATTACGATGTTCGGCGGGGCTGACAAAGGCTTTTCGCTTTCCTACCCGCTCTACCTTGACGGCGCATACAAGATATACAGTTTCAATAATATCGTTTGGGCGCGCACAAACGACAAGAGCCAGACGCCTTTTGCCACGAACACCCCCGGGTACTTTATGGTATTCGGATTCCTCAATCAGCTCACAAACAACACGTTCTACCGGACCGGCAAAGGGGTCGGCGGCAGCGGTGGCCACCGCAACGATGTGATCAGCAACCTTTTCTCAGAAGTGGGGGCCAAAGGCAGCAAAAAAGCTGAGAGAGGCGCTGCATTCATCGCGCACGACCGCCAGGGCGACCCGTCGCTTGTCGGCGGCGGTGACGACGGCAGCAGCGGACGCCGCGGTGTCCCGACGCTGGCCTACGCGAACAATGTCTTCCACGGAAGCGCCAATGCCGGAAAACTTCTTCGGGAACGGCCCGAAGCCGGCATCCCCAAAGGTATCGAAGGCGACACCATCGAAAAGCTTGCGCAGGCCATGACAGAATTTCCCATCCGTTACGGGCAGCTGGGTTGGGAGACCGAAGAGAACCCGATCAAAGGGAAGGACTCTGCGGAGCCTGTAGGAGATATTTCCGAAGTGGATTTTCGGCCTATTGCCGGATCGGCGGCCATCGACAAGGGCGCGACATATTTCATTCCGTGGTCCCTCCACGGCGTCGTCGGAGAATGGCATTTTACCGAGAACCACGCGGATCCCGCACGCTCTACGGACTACGCCTGGTACCAGTCCGAAGCTCATTACTTCAGGATGGTGTACGAGTATGTACCACCCCTCGACCTCAAGTTTAACCAGGCCGAAATCGCCGACTACGTAGAATCACCCTCCGAAGACTGGTGCAGAGGCGCCCTTGTTTTCGACGGCAATCGTTTCGGAACCGTCAAGGATTCCGATATGCGTGCCGATATTGTACTCCCCGCGTTCAAGAAAAATAAGAAGGGGGAACTGGTACAGCAGGACAGGTATCCTTCGGAGCCGTGGATCGTCCCCGAACCGATAGAGGTCAAAAAAGACAGACGCGGCAGGGATGTACCCGTTTTCGCAAAGGATTCCGTCTACCGGTATCCGGGCAAACTGCGCAATACGCTGATCATCAAGGACCAAAACCTTCTTGTCGAGGCGAATCTCAAGGCCGGGGGCCCGGGCGGGATCCTCGGGAAACACGACGGCAAATCCGGATACGAACTCTCCGTCAACTCCTCGGGACAACCCGAGTTCCGGGTCACATCAATGGGACAGAATGGACGCGTGACCGCAAACCAGTCGATTACCGACGGCAAATGGCACCACGTCCTGGCCGAGGTGGACCGCGAAACCGGGCGGATGGCCATCTATC
>CAZGYO010000292.1:0-3618 GCA_964530455.1 uncultured Victivallales bacterium | reverse complement strand
CTCGACGACAAAACGGGCCAGGCCCGGTGGAAGATCCGAGGCCGCCTGCCCGAGTTCGCCGGACGCCCCGAGACCCGACCGTCGGGTTCGACCGGCACGCTGGCTACCGAGGGCGCGCTGGTTGACGACAAGCTGCGACCTTGAATCACCGGTGGGTTTTATCAGTACCGGGTTCATGTCGGTGTGGGGCTCTATTCCGGCGGCTTTTGCCTGCACGACCTGCGCGCGGCCCATCTCGCCGCCTTCCCTGGTAACGAACGAGTTCAGCGACATGTTCTGCGCCTTGAATGGCGCCACCTTCAAGCCTTTCCTGGCAAAACACCTGCACAAAGCCGCCACCATCACGCTTTTTCCCGAGTCGGAAGTGTTGCCGACAATCATAACCGCTTTTGCACGTCTCGCTTTTTCGGGATCCGCGGGACGACCGTAAATCCGGTCCAGCGCCTTTTTCAGGATACGGATTTCGCGTTCGGGTCTAACCGCGAAGCGCAGATAATCTCTGCCGAGTCCCGGCGTTCCGGAAAAAGAACGAACAAGTATTCCCCTTTTCAGCAGCCCTTTCAGTACCGTATCCGGATCTATGCTGGAAGCGCAGCGACACAAAACGAAATTCAGTTCCGAAGAAAAAGCGCCGAACCCGGCGTTCCCAAGAACCTCCAAAAGCTTTCCGCGAAGTTCGCGGCATAGATCCCGGCTTTTCTCGATCCATTCCCTGTCACGATACAGAGCCGGCGCAAGCGCCTGTGCCGCGGCGTTCACCGTCCACGGCAGACACGATCCCGCGAGTTTCGCAACTGTTCCAGGCGCCGCGTGAAGCATTCCAAACCTCAATCCCGCAATCGAGAAAAACTTTGTGAGAGACTTGAATACTATGATATTTGCAGGGAGCCTTCTCCCGATAAGCGTGAGTCCTTCGGCATCGGGAAGGAAATCGATGAAAGATTCGTCCACTGCAAAAATGCATTCAGGATGACTTTCGGACAATGCGATTATCTCATCCGCCTCCGGACATATACCCGTAGGCGAATTCGGTCTTCCGAGAAAAACCATACCCGTTCCCTCCGGGGTCATGGACTGCAGATCGATATCGAACCCGTCCCCGGGGTCAGTCTCGATAACAGCATTTACCGGTAGGCCGTATGCCCGCGCAACCTCGGCATAACCACTGTAGCATGGGATTACAATTCCCGCGGAACCCGGTTTCAGTGCCCGGACAGCCAATGAAAACAGATCTGTAGCCCCGTTCCCGCAGATAACCGTCCCGACATCCACCCCGTGCGCCTCGGCAAGTGCTCGGCATGCGTCTTCGGCATAGGGCTGTGGATATTCGCAATAAGACTTCTCGTCCAGCGACAGCAGCACTTCACGTACAGCAGGCGGCATTCCCAGGGGGTTCAGATTCACACTGAAATCGCAGCGGACAGTCTCCGGCGCCTCGATCAAAAGAGATTCCGCCAGCGATTCGGCGTCGCCCCCGTGTATGTCGACGTCAGATGATTTTTTCAATTTCTTTTGCATTAATAAAAATCATTGTACAGCAATAATTTACGTAAAGATTCCACAAAGGTCCGGTTCTTTTAGAAGCTTTTCGAATATGCACTATTTAAGACGCATGCAGTTCAGAACTCCACCGGCCAGGATTATCCTGATATCTTCTTCGGACAGGCTGTGTTTCAGGACGATCTCTGATCCGTCCGCGAGTTTCGCGGTAACCGGTTCGCCCGATTCCAGCCGGCTGCGAATTTCGCTGATCTCCAGGCTTTCGCCTTCGCTGACCCTGTCGTAATCCGAAGGCTCCGAAAAGACCAGGGGCACAATTCCGAAATTCACCAGGTTGGCCGTATGTATCCGCTCAATCGCCAGGGCAATTACCGCCTTGACCCCAAGGTACATCGGGCATATTGCCGCGTGTTCCCGCGAGGAACCCTGCCCGTAACTGTCACGGCCGACGATTATTCCGTGCCTGCCTGAATCGCGAACTTGCGCCGCGCGCTCCGCAAAAGTCGGTTTCCCCTCCTCGTTGAAGGGTTCGAAAACCACCCTAGAATATTCCGGGATATTGCTTCTGTGTTTCAGATGGACGCCCGCGGGCATGATATGGTCAGTGCTTATCTTGTCACCGGCTTTTGTCAGGACGACACCGTCAATCTTTTCCGGAAGCGGATCGTTCTGAGGGGGATCCCCGATTGTCGGCTTTCTTACGATCTCGATGCCGACACCCGCGGAGGGCGGAGGGATTATCATCGAATCGTCTACAAGAAAACCGGAAGGGGCACTGAGTTCGGGAAACTCTATTCCCAGCCCAGCCGGATCCGTGAACTTACCCGTCAACGCCGCGGCGCTGGCGACCGCCGGACTCACAAGATATGCCCGGTCGCCTTTCGTCCCCGTCCGACCGGCGAAATTCCTGTTGAACGTGCGGACAGATACCGTGCCGTCGGCCGGACTCTGCCCCTGCCCGATGCAGGGTCCGCACCCCGCTTCAAGTATCCGCGCTCCGGCGGATATCATGGCCCCGAGTGCCCCGTTCCCGGAAATCATTTCAAGGACCTGCCTGCTTCCAGGAGCAATTCCCAGTGTCACGTTCTCATGAACAGTCCTGCCTTCAAGCATTTTCGAAACAAGCATGAGGTCAGTGTAGGAACTGTTCGTGCATGAGCCTATAATGACCTGCTCCACGCTCGTTCCGGCAAGTTCAGAAATCGCCTTTACGTTGTCCGGGCTCGAAGGACATGCCGCCAGCGGCTCAAGCTCGTCAAGATTTATAGATACCACCCGGTCGTAATCGGCATTGGAATCCGCCGAAAGCTCTGCCCAGCAGTCTTCCCGGCCCTGCGCCCGAAGAAAGTCCCGGGTCTTTTCATCTGAAGGGAAAAGGGATGTCGTTACGCCGAGTTCCGCGCCCATGTTCGTTATAGTCGCTCTTTCCGGCACAGAAAGACCCTCGACTCCCGGGCCGAAGTATTCGGCTATGCAACCCACGTTACCCCTGGTAGTGAGTATCGAAAGCAGCTTTAGGATCACGTCCTTCGCGGAAACCCAGGGACGCAACGATCCTGTCAGCTCGATTCCCACGACCTTCGGATATGTCAGACGAAACGGTTTGCCGGCCATCGCCAGAGCCACGTCCAGACCGCCGGCGCCAATCGCGAGCATTCCGATCCCGCCGTTTGTCGGCGTGTGCGAATCCGAACCAAGCAGTGTCTTTCCGGGGACCCCGAAACGTTCAAGGTGTACCTGATGGCATATGCCGTTTCCCGGACGCGAGAAATATATGCCTTTTGCGGCGGCCACAGTCTTGAGATACAGATGGTCGTTCCGGTTTTCCGGACCGTTCTGCATCATGTTGTGGTCAACGTACGAAACCGAAAGATCCGTTTTTACCCTCTCAACACCCATAGCCTCGAGTTCCAGATACGCCATCGTCCCGGTAGCGTCCTGTGTCAGGGTCTGGTCTATGGATATTGAAACGGGATTGCCCCCCCCTTTTTCGCCGGCAACAAAATGAGCTTCTATTATCTTCTGCGTGACTGTTCCTCTGGCCATTATATATCCTCTCAGGCTTCTTCCAAATTAGCAAAAGACACAATATACACGGCCATTCCGCGCTTGTCCATG
>CAZGYO010000291.1:0-3626 GCA_964530455.1 uncultured Victivallales bacterium | reverse complement strand
GGCGGGCGAGACCTGCGCGATTCTCATAATTGGGGGCGGTCTTTATATACTGTGGACCAAAACGGCCAATCTCAGTATAGTGCTTTCCTGCCTGATATCCATGTTTCTGCTACAGGGCATACTGTATGTGGCGGGCACGGATGGTGCGATCAATCCGGTCTATGCTCTTTTCAGCGGCGGTTTCATGCTGGGCGCCTTTTTCATGGCGACAGATCCGGTAAGCGCGTGCCGGACCTATGCCGGCAGAATCATATACGGGTGCATGATAGGGTTTCTGACCGTTGTGATAAGGGTGTTCTCGGTATGGTCAGAGGGCGTGATGTTTGCGATACTCCTGGCCAACATGTTCGCCCCGATAACCGATACGGCGATCAATGCCTGGCTTGAAAGAAATAAAGACGGGGATAATGGTTCATGAACAGACTCAAAGACGCAGCCTATACCATTGTTTTTATGCTTCTGATCTGCGCTTTTTTCGTGGCACTGGTTTCCACGCTCTATCATGTGACCAGTGATAGGATCAGCTTAAACGAACAGGCTGTGCTTCGAAAGGCTGTCATGCAGGCCCTGGATATCCCCGCCCCCGACGATCCGGAACAGATAAAAAGGCTTTTTGAAAAAAAGGTCGAGACCGTAAGGGCCGAGGACGGCAGCGTCCGGCTGTACCGCGGGGAAAACAACACAGAAGTCTTCACCGTCGGCGGAACAGGGTTGTGGGGGCCGATAAAAGCAGTTGTATCTATCGGTCGGGACGGCAAGACTGTGCGAGGGCTGGCGTTCCTGGATCACAACGAGACGCCGGGACTGGGCGCAAGGATAGACGAGAAGTGGTTCACGGAACAGTTCAAGAAAGGCAAGAAACTGCCTCTGAGCATTGTCCCGGAAGGCGCCGAAGACGATAAATCCGAGTTCGACGCGATAACAGGTGCGACTATAACTTCAAAGGCCGTAAGGGACATGCTCAACAAGTTGATGAAATGAAAAAATCCGTAAAAACTTTCATGCAGCAGGTCTGGGAGGAGAACCCGATCATGATCAGGGTTCTCGGGATATGCTCCACCCTCGCGGTCACGAACCTTATGAAAAATACCGTGGTGATGTGCGCGGCGCTCATATTCACCATGGCTTTCTCAAATACCGCGGTGTCGATCCTCAGAAAGTGGATTCCAGCAAGAGTACGCATGATGGTCGAGATCCTCATTATCGCCAGCAGCGTGATAATAGTCGATATAATGCTCAAGGCGTACCTGCCGGATATCTCGAGGCAGCTGGGCCCATATGTCGGCCTGATCATCACAAACTGCATTGTCATGGGCAGGACTGAAGCCTTCGGGTTGAGCAATCCTCCGCATCTGGCATTTGCCGACGGCGTGGGAGCGGGTATCGGCTATTCATTCGTCCTTGTGCTGATAGCGCTGGTAAGGGAACCTCTCGGCTCGGGTTCGCTCTGGGGGATAGATCTGTTCGGGGAGGGTTGGGAGAACTGGACCGTTATGGTGATGGCGCCCGGTGCGTTTTTCGTGCTGGCGTGCATAATATGGGTCGCGAAATGGATAAAAGGTGAAGAGGACGAATCAGAAAGTCCGGGAGTTTAGTCTTATGCAGTTTGAAATATCCTTAATGGCAATTTTCTTCGCGTCGGTGTTCACTAACAATATACTGTTGACAAATTACCTGGGCATGTGCCCGTTTCTCGGCGCGTCGCGTGAAGTCAGAACCGCCCTGGGCCTGGGCAGCGCGGTCGTCTTCGTCATGGGATGCACCTGCGCGCTCAACTGGCTTGTCTATCATAATATTCTCGTTGAGTACGACCTGGTCTATCTGCGCTTTATTGTGTTTATCATCGTCATAGCCGCGTTTGTTCAGATTGCAGAGATCACCATTGAACGCATTTCGGAAAGACTCTATGCGGCGCTCGGGATATTCCTGCCTCTTATAACCGTGAACTGCGCTATTCTCGGCGCGAGTCTTTTCATGGTTATCAGGGAATACAGTTTTCTGACGACGATATTTTTCGGCCTGGGCAGCGGAGCCGGGTGGATGCTGGCCGCTGTGGCGATGGCCGGTATAAGAGAGAAAATGAGCGAGTCCTCTGTTCCGCGACCCCTCGCGGGAGCCGGAATCACTCTCATAATAGCCGGTATAATGGCCCTGGCGTTCATGGGCTTTTCCGGAGTTATAAAGGTTTGATCAGGTGTATTTTGGGTTTCAGAGCCGATTTCAGAACTCCGCGCGAACCGTGTTGGGAGCGCAGGCTCTTTTTGCGCGAATGCCGCGCCCGACTGCGAGCGTAGTCGCTCAGGCAGGCCGCCGCGGTTGGAACAGACCAGACAGCTATGCCCGCTCCCGTATCGGCGCGGTCACGGAAAGTTTTGAAATTGGCTCAATAATCATCGCAATCGGAAGAGCCGGCTTATGTCAAGCGTTTTAACGGCAATAACAGTTATATCTCTTGTCGCACTGTTTCTGACGGTGCTGATTCTTGTTGTCGACGCGACTATCGGCAACTACGGGACGTGCCGGATAGACATAAACGACGGGGAGAAGGTCCTCGAAGTGCAGGGCGGGAGCAGTCTGCTCAACTCGTTGAAGCAGGAGGGTATCTTCATACCTTCCGCGTGCGGAGGGAAGGGGTCCTGCGGACTCTGCGTGATCAAGGTTCTTGAAGGCGCGCCCGAAGAACATCTGGCTACCGAGCTTCCATGGCTCGACGAGGAGCAGCGGAAACAGAACCTCCGCCTTTCATGCCAGATCAAAGTCAAGAATGACATGAAGATCGATATTCCAGAAGAGTATTTCCTGATAAAGGAGTTCCGTACGCGGATATCGTCGATAAGGGATCTGACGCACGATATAAAGGAGGTGAGACTGAAGCTTGTCGAGCCGGATACGATCAAGTTCAAGGCGGGGCAGTTCGTACAGATACTTGTCCCAGAATACGAGATGTCCAGCGAGGAGGTTTACCGGGCGTACTCCATATCATCGCCGCCCTCGGAAAAAAGTGAACTGGAACTTGAGATCAGGCTTGTTCCAAACGGGATATGCACCACCTACGTCCACAAGTTTCTCAAGGAAGGCGACAATCTTACGATCACCGGCCCTTACGGAGATTTCTACCTGCGTGACACCGACAGGGAGATAGTCTTCGTGGCCGGAGGGTCGGGAATGGCGCCTGTGAAGTCCATACTCCTGGACATGAAAGATCGGGGAATAGACCGTAAAATGACTTATTTTTTCGGGGCCGTCATGGAGAAAGACCTTTTTCTCGTCGACGAGATGAAGGAACTTGAAAGCGAGTTTTCCGATTTCAGGTTTGTGCCGGCGTTGTCTGATCCTGAAGAGGGTGGCGGTTGGGACGGCGAGACCGGACTGATAACCGAAGTCATAGAAAGCGAGTTCGACGACGGTTCGGAAGCCGAGGCCTATCTTTGCGGCAGCCCGGGGATGATCGACGCCGCGGTCGAGGTGCTGAAGGACAAGAAATTCTCGGAAGACAGGATCTTCTACGACAAGTTTGAATAGGAAGGAGCATTTCCATGAAATATGATCCCGGATGGGAAACGATACGTGACAATATGCAACCGGGTGTCATAACACTCGACGGTTTCCTCGGCACCGATGCCAGG
>CAZGYO010000290.1:0-3658 GCA_964530455.1 uncultured Victivallales bacterium | reverse complement strand
AACCGGTTAATCATTCGTCGGGAAACCATGAAGATCTGCACAATTATAGGGGCGCGTCCCCAGTTCATCAAAGCCGCGGCGGTATCCGCGAAAATCGCTGAACTTCCGGAAGCCGACGAGGTGATCATCCATACCGGGCAGCATTACGACAGGGAACTGTCGGAAGTCTTTTTTCGCGAACTCGGGATTCCCGAGGAGAACTACAATCTCAACGTTGGCTCGGGAAGCCACGGACACCAGACCGGACGGATGATCGAGGGCGTGGAGGACATTGTCAGGGAGGAGAGCCCGGACTGGGTGCTGGTCTACGGGGATACGAACTCGACGCTGGCCGGGGCTCTCGCGGCGGTAAAACTCCATATCCCGGTCGCGCATGTCGAGGCCGGAATGCGTTCCTTCAACCGCGAGATGCCCGAGGAGATCAACCGGGTCGTCGCCGACCATGTCAGCACCGTCAACTTCTGCGCTTCGGAGACAGCGCTGGAAAACCTGAAGAACGAAGGACTCTACAGCAGCTCTGTCTGGTCGGGCGATGTCATGTTCGACTGCGTCCTGAAATTTGCGGATTTCGCGGAACGTCACAGGGACCCTTTTTCCGCAATGGAGATCGAAAGAGGCGAATACGTGCTCATGACCTGCCACAGGGCGGAGAACACCGACAGTCCGGAGAAGCTGCGCGGAATAGTTGAAGCCGCAAATGCCATAGCCGAATCGGTCAAAGTTGTATTCCCTGTACATCCGAGAACCCGAAAATGCATTGGCGAAAATGGGATGGAATTAGGCGGCAACGTCAAGGTGGTCCCTCCCGTAAGTTATTTCGAGATGCTCCTTCTCGAACAGGACGCGAATCTTATAATGACCGATTCCGGTGGTGTCCAGAAAGAGGCTTTCTTTTTCGGTGTCCCCTGTATTACCATGAGGGATGAAACCGAGTGGATCGAGACCGTCAAGCTCGGGTGGAATCTTATTGTCGGAGCAGACAAATCCGCGATTCTAAAAGCATTCTACAGGTTTTCTGAAACTAAACCGGAAAAAACCGATGAACAACCGTACGGCGACGGGGACGCCGCATCCATAATACTCGAGGCAATGGGAGCCATGAACACCAATGGCTGAAAACAGGTATCCCGACGCATTCCAGGAACTGATGGACTTTCTGAAAAATCTTCCCGGAATCGGTGCTCGCAGCGCCGAGCGGATTGGATTTTCGATGCTCGAATGGCCGGCTGGTAAACTCCGCGCTTTCGGCGAAAACATAACTTCGCTTCCCGAGAACGTCACCTCCTGTCCTGCCTGCGGCAACCTCTCGTCAAAAGAAGAAATATGCAGTATATGTTCGGCGTCGAACCGCGACGAATCACGAATATGCGTTGTCGAATCCGCTTCGCAGATAATCAACATAGAGAGCAGCGGCCTTTTCAAAGGCCTTTACCATGTCCTCGGAGGGACCCTCTCGCCGATTGAGGGACGCGGACCGGAAAAACTCAAGCTCGAACACCTGGAAAAGCGCATCGCCCGCGGCGCCGTCAGCGAAATAATACTTGCGCTTAGCCCAGACGTAGAAGGACAGGCCACCGCCATCTACATGTCGCAGATGCTCGAAAAATACGAACTCCATATAACATGCCTCGCAAGAGGCCTGCCGGCGGGTTCCAATATCGCTTACGCCGACAGCGCGACAATCGCAGCCGCATTCAAAGGAAGAACCGATATCTGATCGACGGACTGGATAAAGGGGGGATACTCTGTTGAGCAGGAGCGGAAGTACACATATCGCCATTGTAACGATTTTTCATGAAATAACCGGCTCTCGGGATTATCTATTCCCCCTTGTATATAGCTGGTTTCTGTTTTCCATGGACGAGTGAACCGGGGTCTTCTTCGAGGTACCGGACAAGTTCCGTGAAGGCGTCGATTGCCTTGTCGAATTTTCCGAGCGTCTTCTTGATCTCCTTCTCCATGTTCTCCATCGTCCGGCGCGTGGCGGTGGAAGTCTCCCCCAGTTTCGCCTTGTCAATCTCCGTTGAAAGCGTGCCGGACAGTTTCCTGAACGAAATCAGGCTGTCTTCAATCTGTTTTTTGATCTCTTTGATATCATCTTCGGAGAAGTTTTCCTCAAGATTCCTGGCGGTCTCGTTGAGGTGTCCGCTCAGCTCGTCCAGGCGCATTATTATGCGGGAGAGCTTAGGATCGTTCATAAATTTATCTACCGATTCCAGGGACCTGTTCAGATTGTCGGATATCTCCTTGAAGTCTATCATCGCGATTTTCGCGAGCGAAGCCTGGACGCTGGTGCGGAGTTCGCTGTACAGAGAGGGCGTCGAAGGCACATAGAGTATTCCTTCTTCAAATGCCGGGGGTTGTTCAACAGTGCCCACGGGCCTTTCTGTGTAGTCCATCTCAACATACTTCATGCCGGTTATCCCCGCGAATTCCAGCCTGCAGCGCAGGCCGTTTCCCATCTCGTTCCGGAGGTAGCTGAAGAAATAACCGGCGTCTTTGGTGAACCGTTCCTTAAACTCCGTTGTCTTCGAGCTTTCGGGTTCAATGGAGTCGAGCACGGCCTCCATGTCAACGCGTATCTTGTTGTCCTTCTCCCTGAGTTTGACTCTTGACACCTTTCCTACGGTCACTCCGCGCAGTTTCACCGGCTGCCCGATCTCAAGTCCCTGCACCGACTCGTCGAAAAGTGTCACAAAACGTATTTTGGGCCTGAAAATTTCCGACATGCCGAAAAGAAACAGCATCAGGAGAAGCAGTATAAGGCCCGCGAGCACGAAAAGTCCGAGTTTATATTTATTGCCTTCAATCATGTCTTTTGTCCTTTCAGCTTAAGCCGTATATTTTACGAATTTGCGTGCTTGCACATACTATCCCGACTTTTTACGAAGCCATTCGGCACATCGGCTTCCTTATTAAGCGCCTGGAGTCGTCACTGCCTCGGCGCGCTGAATAACTTCGCATCTACACCGTCAGGGAATCTCGCGGATTCACGTAAAGCTGATTTTTTAATTGGCTCTGCGGGCTATTAGCCTTGTAAAGAGAGGCCCGGCATAACCCAAAAAGTAGCTGCGTATGAAAACTACCGCCATTGGAACAGGATTCAAGCACGAAAACATGATGAATGCCTGTTGTGATGTCCACAATGAGGGTCGGTATTTTTTTTGCGGGGGATGATTATCAGATTTTTTTCTTTTCCCGCCCTACCGGAAGGGGCAGGGAAAAATCGCATTTACATTGATTTTACCCCATAATACTAAAAAAGCAGTCGGGACAGACCAGGCAGGTATGCCCGCTCCCGCATCGGCCTGCCTGAGCGACTACGCTCGCAGTCAGGCGTGGCCTCGGAGAGTTTTGAAATTGGCTCTGTTCCTGTAATTTACATTTTGCAATTTTTAAAAATCCATCTAAACTGTTAATAAACAGAGCATTAACTCTAAAATACCGATTTTTAATGAAATAACGTGGCTACGGCGTGGCCCGCGCCGGGAGAAAGACCGTCCTGGGACCCAGCGCGTCCCTCTCGGAGGTCGAGGAGCACTGGAAGGACTTCCTGCGGTGCCTGGTGTGGAGTCGAGACCTTGACCAGCGACGACCACAAGTGACTCGGGGCCGCCAGAAAAGACGTTTTCTCCCATGTCCCCTGGCAGAGATGCCA
>CAZGYO010000289.1:0-3694 GCA_964530455.1 uncultured Victivallales bacterium | reverse complement strand
ATTCGGCCTTGTCCAGAGGAATTATTAAAAATCGGCAATCGATTTGCATTCCCGTTCCGGGAGCATATAATACAGGGAGTTAATTTCACAAGACTCCGCGTGAACCGCGTTGGGAGTCCTTTGGGCCGGCTCTTTTGGCGCGAATATCGCGCCTGTTTGCGTGCATGCCTGAGCGACTACGCTCGCAGCCAGGCGACGCAGAGGCAGGCGGTCGCGGAGAGTTTTGAAATTGGCTCTTACGGTATTTTACACATAGGGAACGTGCGAAATGTTTATCAATATGGACAAAAAGGTTGGTGTACCAGGCCCGGCGGCGGACGCCGGGATCGCAGTGTCTTTGCTATAGACATTCTGTTCCAGTGTCTCCTGTCGGGACGGTTTCCCATTCCCGGGCTTAAATGACCCGGCTCCCTTCTTAACTATATCAATTACTATATCTACAAACGGAACGATCATGAAAAAGAAAGCTGAAAAGAAGACAGACAAAAAGATGCGCGGTGCGGACATCGCGATAAAGTGCCTGGAGCGCGCCGGGGTCGAGACGATCTTCGCATATCCCGGCGGAACGTCCATGGAACTGCACCAGTCGCTGCAGAAATCTTCGATACGCGTAATTTTGCCGAGAAACGAACAGGGCGGAGCGCTTGCCGCCGCAGGCTTCGCGAGGGCGACCGGCAAGACCGGCGTCTGTATGGCTACAAGCGGGCCGGGCGCGACAAATTTGGTCACCGGCATCGCGGACGCCTACATGGACTCGATACCACTGGTCGCGATCACCGGGCAGGTCCCGACCAGCCTGATAGGCAACAACGCTTTCCAGGAGACCGATATGATAGGGGTCACGCGTCCCATCGTCAAGCACAGCTACCTGGTGCTCACAGTCGAGGAACTTCCCAGGATTATAGCCGAGGCATTTCACGTCGCCAACAGCGGGCGCCCCGGCCCCGTCCTCATAGACCTGCCCAAGGACATCCAGCAGACATATTGTGTTCCGGAATTTCCGCGCAACGGTTATATCCGTTCGTATATTTCGGAGCACGAGCTGGACGCGGCACTGGTGGAAAAGGCAAGAAAGGCGATCATTGAATCTGAGAAACCCTGCATTTATGCCGGAGGCGGCATCATCAGTTCGGGCGCCGCGGAATCTCTCAGGACTTTCGCCGAAAAATTCAACATTCCCGTAACGACCACGCTGATGGGTGTCGGCGGATTTCCTGAAACGCATCCGCTTTCGCTTCGCTGGCTGGGTATGCACGGGACGGTATACGCAAACTACGCTGCGAACGAATGCGATCTTCTGATAGCGCTGGGGACGCGTTTTGACGACCGGGTCACGGGCCCCGTTGATTCCTTCGCCAGGGATGCAATGGTTATTCATGTAGATGTAGACAAGTCCGAGATACACAAAAACGTCAAGGCGGATATCGGTATAGTCGCGAACGTCAGGGACGTTCTGGACATCTGGAACAAAAAGCCGCGCGCCAAAAAGCGCGACAAGTGGATGAAGCAGATTGTGGCCTGGAAGAAGAAGTGGCCCTTGTCCTACAGGGAAAACAAGAAAATCCAGCCTCAGTACGTTGTTGAGACGCTCTACAAGCTGACTGGCGGCGAGGCGATAATAGTTCCGGGAGTCGGCCAGCACCAGATGTGGTCGGGACAGTTCTACAAGTACAGCCGTCCGCGCCAGTTCATCACCTCCGGCGGGCTCGGAGCGATGGGTTTCGGCCTTCCAAGCGCGATGGGCGTAAAGGTCGCGCTTCCAGACGAAACCGTTGTCAATATAGACGGCGACGGCAGCGCGCAGATGAACATACAGGAACTCGGAACCATCCACAACGAAGAGATAGGTGTCAAGGTAGTCATCATGAACAACCAGCACCTCGGCATGGTTGCCCAGTGGGAGGACCGCTTCTACGGCAGCAGGCGCGGTGAGACCGAGCTTCGGAACAGGCGCGTCAGGCGCCCGTATCCGGACTTTGTAACAATTGCCCGGGGCTACGAGATTCCGGGTCGCGAGGTATATGAGAAAGCGGAACTCGAAGACGCCATGCGGGAGATGCTTTCAACGGACGGCCCGTTCCTTCTCGATGTTCACGTCGAGTATCAGGAACATGTCCTGCCGATGATACCTCCGGGCAAGGATTACAAGGGCATACTCGTAAAATAGACGATCTTCTTCCGGCGATGTCCGGGAGAAAAACGTCCCGGGGTTGGATTATCGGCCGCGCGGAACTATAATATTGACTATGCATGGTTTCTACAGAATAGCCTGCGCGGTTCCTGAGATGCGCGTGGCGGACGTCTCTTTCAATCTGAAAGAGATATGCCGTCTTGCGCGGGAAGCCGACGGGAACCGCGCTTCTTTGGCGGTTTTTCCGGAGCTGTGCATTACCGGATATACCTGCGGTGACCTCTTCCAGCAGTCACGGCTTCTCGACGCCGTGCAGGACGCGCTTCTTGAACTTGCCGAATCCACATCCGGCATGGATATGCTGATTTTAGTTGGCGCGCCACTGTACGGCAGGAACGCGCTTTACAACTGCGCGGTCGCGGTCCATAAGGGCAGGATAATCGGCGCGGTTCCCAAAACATTCATCCCGAACTATCGGGAGTACTACGAGAAACGCTGGTTTACCGAAGGCGAAGAACTCGAGCTCCATGAAACGAGGCTGGGTGACCAGAACTTTCATATGGGTACTCGGATACTCTTCGAGATGGACAATACCTTCCGCGTGGGGGTGGAAATCTGCGAGGATCTCTGGAACGTGCTTCCACCCAGTTCGCGGCATGCGGCTGCCGGGGCGACCGTGATTGCCAACCTTTCAGCAAGCAATGAGTTTGTAGGAAAGACCGACTACCGGAAAGAGCTGGTCAGACACCAGAGCGCGCGCTGCATAGCCGCCTACGCGTATTCCTCGTCGGGAGTCTGGGAATCGAGCGCCGACCTGCTTTTCAGCGGGCACGCGATGATCGCGGAAAACGGAGTGCTGCTGGCGGAAAATGAGCGTTTCAAGCGCGACAGCGGAATAATATATTCTGATGTCGACTGCCGGCGCCTGCTCTCGACCCGACTCGCTGAAAGCAGTTTTCCCGACAACCACTTGAAGGGGTACGAGGTAGTGAATGTGCCTCTGGAAAACAGGATCCGCGAAATTCGCAGAGAATTCGAGCCGTATCCGTTTGTCCCGCGTGACGAAAGCGCCCGCCATCAAAGATGCAGGGAGATAATCTGCATTCAGTCTTCCGCACTGGCAAGGCGATTGGAACATATCGGCGCCGAAAAGGCGGTGATAGGCATCTCGGGTGGACTGGACTCCACGCACGCCCTCATGGTGGTTGAGGAGGCATTCAAACTCACACAACGTCGTTCAAAAGACATAATAGGTGTTACAATGCCGGGTTTCGGCACAGGTGGAAGGACATACGCGAACGCCGTCAAACTCTGTGAAATCCTCAAAGTCGATTTCAGGGAGATTGACATCAAGGACGCATGTACGCGTCACTTTGAGGATATAGGGCAGGACCCTCAGAAACATGATACGACATTTGAGAACGTGCAGGCGAGAGAACGAACGCAGTTGCTGATGGATATCGCCAACAGAGAAAAGGGCCTGGTTATCGGTACCGGCGACCTCTCGGAACTGGCGCTCGGATGGGCCACATACAACGGCGACCATATGTCTATGTACACGGT
>CAZGYO010000288.1:0-3712 GCA_964530455.1 uncultured Victivallales bacterium | reverse complement strand
TGAACTGCTGACACAACCTTCGTCAGCCACAAAACCCCCCAGCTTAACGGTTACAGAATATTTGATTTAAGCAAAATTGGACTTATATTCCTTCCACAATTCATATTCGGCTTTGCCGAATCTGAATATGCACGGCAAAGCCGTGCTCAGCACCGCACTGGCTTCGTGAAACAACCGGGCTAAGGGCTGGGGCGCTTACGGGTTGGGGCACCAGCAGGCTCCATTGAAAAATGGGAGCGGCTGAACTCGGGCAAAAATCTTCCTCAAATCCTGTATTTTTCAGAATACGAAGTTAAATTGTTTTTCCCGGCAGAACAGAAGAAGAAAAAAAGGACGGTATATGGATTCATACATTCAGACGAATTTTGCCGAACGGATCGGCGGCGGCTCTTTCGGCAAAGATACGGCAATCTACAAGTTTGAAAAGATAAAGCGCGCAAAGCGTGCTGCGCTTAAAGCAAATCCCGGAGCGGAAATCATCGACATGGGAGTCGGCGAACCTGACGACATGGCTTTTCCCGGAGTGGTGGAAACGCTTTGCAGAGAAGCGGCGAACTGGGAGAACCGCACTTACACGGACAACGGGATTATGGAGTTCCGTGAAGCGGCGGCGAGATATATGCACGGTCTTTACGGGGTTTCCCCGGATCCCGAGACACAGATATGCCACGCTATCGGAAGCAAGTCCGCGTTGAGTCTTCTGCCTGCCTGTTTCATCAATCCCGGCGATATTTCCGTTATGACTATCCCCGGCTATCCTGTGATGGGCACCTGGACAAGGTATCTGGGTGGCGAGACGCTAGAGCTCCCCCTGCTGGAGGAAAACGCTTTTCTGCCGGACCTGAACTCACTCTCAGGGGAGCAGAAAAACAGAGCAAAATTACTTTATTTGAACTATCCCAACAATCCTACCGGCGCTTCAGCGACGAAAGAATTTTTCAAGAAAGCCATCGACTTTGCCGGGGAGAATGAAATACTGATCATATCAGACGCCGCGTACGCTCCTCTGAACTTTGATGATGACCCGCTCAGCATCCTGTCTATCGAAGGTGGCATGGATGTCGCGATAGAACTGCACAGCATGTCCAAAGGTTTCAATATGACCGGATGGCGTCTGAGCTGGGTATGCGGGAATGAACTGGCGGTCAAGGCATTTGCTAATGTAAAGGACAACGCCGACAGCGGACAGTTTGCAGCCATACAGAAGGCAGCGATCAAGGCGCTTGACGACCACGAAAATATAACCCCGGCGATATGCAAAAAATACAAGAGACGACTTCAGAGCATGACGCAGACGCTCAAGGGGATCGGTTTCCCGGCCGTTATGCCCAAAGGTTCTTTCTATCTCTATGTGAGGTGTCCGAAAAAGGCTTCAGACGGCACTGTCTTTGAGACCGCCGAGGATTTCTGCCAGTGGCTGATCCGTGAAAAGCTGATAAGCAGCGTGCCCTGGGACGACGCCGGGCACTATGTGCGTTTCGGCGCGACGTTCGTGGCGAGGGGGGGGCATGACGAGGAGGAAAGAGTACTCGATGAGTTCAGAAAACGTTTCGAGGGCCTCGACCTTGAATTCTAAATCGAAAACAAAGGAAAAAGCAATGGAACAGAAAATAAGAGAGAAGCTCGAAGAACTGCGCGGATACCTCCAGGGACACGGCGGCGACCTTGAGATCGTCGATGTCGACGGCAAAAACGTCCAGCTCAGGCTCACAGGGGCCTGCGCCGGCTGCCCTCACGCCACAATGACGATACGCAACGGTATCGAAGCCGCCCTTCGCGAAAGTATCGACAGCGAAATATCTGTTGAACAAGTCGATTGACGCCTGCAGGTTTTTTTCAAAAAAGGGATGTGTGGAGATTTGCAAGAACTGGTATCAGGGCTACTTTAACGCCTCTTATTTTTCTGTGGCGGGTTAGCTCAGCTGGTTAGAGCAGTGGAATCATAATCCACGTGTCCGGGGTTCGAATCCCTGACCCGCTACCATATACTTCAATCTACAGCGAAGTGAGGGTAAACCTTCGTGGCAGGGCAAAACAAGCTTATCCTGTGCGGACTGCGTATCCCGAAGCTCTTATTACCGAAAACCAAAACAACAGCAGATCAGGTTAGCTTTTGAAAACATTTTCCCTGCTAGTGAAACCAGCCTCTTTCGGGTGCAACCTGCGTTGCGAATACTGCTTCTACCTCTGCAAGAAAGACATCTTCCGCGGAAGCCATATGATGTCCGGGGAGGTACTTGAACGGATGATATCCTCTTTCCTCAAACTTGACATGCCGGTCTACAGTTTCGGCTGGCAGGGCGGGGAACCGACACTTATGGGGCTTGACTTTTTCAGGAAGGCAACCGAGTTTCAGCAGAAGTACGGCCGCTCAGGTCAGCAGGTTTCAAACGGGTTGCAGACAAACGGGACTCTACTCAACGACGAATGGTGCCGACACCTTGCGGAATACAATTTTCTGGTCGGGCTGAGCATCGACGGCCCTCCGGAGATACACGACAAGCATCGCCTGACAGCGGACGGCCGTGGCAGTCACTCGATGGTGATGAAGGGAATGGATGCGCTTAAACGGAACAGGGTGGAGTTCAATGTGCTGACGCTCGTGAGTGATTCAAACGCCGAGAGTCCTCTGCTCGTATACAATTACCTTAAAAACGATCTCGGAGTAAAATTTCACCAGTACATAGAGTGTGTTGAGTTTGACGAAAACGGAGAACTTCATCCGTACGCGGTCAGGCCGGAACAGTGGGGCGAGTTTTTATGCCGGATTTTCGATGAATGGTATAAAAAGGACCGGTACGAGGTTTCCGTCAGGCTTTTCGATTCCATACTTTTCGCTCTTGTCGAGGGAGGATCAAATACCTGCGTAATGGGCAAAGACTGCCGCCAATATCTCGTGGTCGAACACAACGGCGACATATACCCCTGCGACTTCTTCGTTCTGCCCGAGCTTAAACTCGGGAACATCATGGACGGCAACTGGAAGGATTTTCTAGCTTCCCCGATCTACCAGGAGTTCGGGAAACGCAAGGCCATCCTCAACGAACGCTGCAGTTCATGTCCCTACCTGGACCTCTGCGCGGGATGCTGTCCGAAAAATCGCTCTGCGGGCGGACGCCACCCCGAAAAACTCAGCGCGCTATGCCGCGGATGGGAAATATTCTACGAGCATACCCTTCCTCGTTTCAGGAAGCTTGCCGCGGATATCATACGCCAGCGTGAAGATACGTTTAGACGCGAACAACAGATACGGATGAACGCGGCCATGGCGGCTGCAGGGGGAAGGAAGATATCTCGAAACGCCCCCTGCCCCTGCGGCAGCGGCAAGAAATTCAAGCGCTGCTGCGGCAAATAAGAAACTGTTCTTATACAGGCTGTCGGAATTCAGGAAGCCCGCCCCAAAGCCTTTCAGTATCAATCTCCGCTACCCAGAAATTTTCACACGGTGGTGAGTTTCCGGCACCATGTCCACTTCGTTGCCCGCGACTTGCGGTGGGCCCCACAGCTTTGCATCCGTGCCGCACTGGCTTCGTGAAACAACCGGTCTGGCGGCTACAGCGCCGGAAACTCATAAAAAAAGCGGATGCCCGAGGGATCCACATAGCCTTTTGTTTTGTAATTCGACCCTGCATCCAAAAACCTTATTTGCCTCGAATTCATATTTGCCCCTTCTCCGGAATCAGGACCGTCAACACAAGGCAGAAATTATTTA
>CAZGYO010000287.1:0-3742 GCA_964530455.1 uncultured Victivallales bacterium | reverse complement strand
AGTGTCCGCACTTTTCAAGGGGAGCTGCGTTCAGCCACCCGTAGATGAATCCCGCGCCCCAGAGGTCCCCCGCTCCCGTGGTGTCCACCGCCTTCACTTTTCTAGCGGGGACCCGGACGACATTTCCGTCTCCGGAGATCAGAGAACCGTCTTCACCCAGTTTGACCGCGGCTATTCCACAGTGCCCGGAAAGCTTGTCCAAAGCCTTCTCCGGATCGTCCTCGCCGCTGAAAGCACGCGCCTCTTCCTCGTTGGCAAAAACAATATCCACGTATTTGTCAAGCAGCTCCGGCAGAATGTCAAGCGTGCTGTCAACTACCTCGAACGACGCGAGATCCAGGCTGACGGTAAGCCCGTTTTCCTTCGCGAGTTCGAGTATTCTTTCAACCAGCTTCCTGCTGAAAAGAAGGTATCCTTCAACATGCAGATGACCCGCATCCCTGAAATCCTCCGGGGATATGTCGCTGGGAAGAAGCGTGGCCGCCGCGCCGAGGTCCGTGCGCATGGTTCTCTCGGAGTCCGGGGTAACAAGGCTCAGGCAGCGCCCCGTGGACATCATCCGGTTCACTTTGAACCGGGAACAGTCTCCGCCCATCACCTTGTAAACCTGCTCGTAATATCTTCCGGCCTCATCGTTGCCGAGTTTGCCCATAAAGGATGTTTTCACTCCGAGTTGCGCAAGGCCGAAAACCGTGTTCGCCGAGGATCCACCCGGCGCTTTCACCACTTCCGCCCCCGCTTTTCTGAGTATCTGCGAAAGCGCCCTTGCATCCACAAGCTCCATCCCGCCTTTCGAGCCGGGGATGCCGCATATGAAGTCCTCGTCGACATGCACGAGCAGATCCAGGATAGGGGACCCCACTCCGAGTACAAGTGTCTGTTCAGCATTTTTCATCGAACAATATCCTCTGAAACCCGCGCTAGGCCGTGTATTTTGCGGCGGCTTTCTTGAGTTTTTCAGCTTTGTCGGTCTTCTCCCACGGAAAATGCTCTCTCCCGAAATGACCGTAAGCCGCGGTATCCCTGTAGCTCCAGCCGTTCTTTGCCGGATGCTTCAGTTTCAATGCCTTGATAATCGCCGCAGGTCTCAGGTCGAATACCTCGCTTATCATCTTTTCAAGGTCGGCGTCATCTTCGATTACGCCGGTGCCGTAGGTGTCCACATTGACGCTGAGCGGCTCGGGCACGCCTATCGCGTAGGCCACCTGGACTTCGCATTTTTTCGCGAGGCCGGCGGCAACCACGTTTTTGGCGACGTACCTGGACATATATGCGGCCGAACGGTCGACTTTGCTCGGATCCTTGCCGGAAAAAGCGCCGCCTCCATGCGATCCGACTCCGCCGTAGGTGTCAACTATTATCTTGCGCCCGGTAAGGCCGGTGTCCCCGCAGGGGCCCCCTACCTCAAACGCACCCGTCGGGTTTATATGGTAGACAATCTTTCCTTTCATCAGCCTCGCCGGGATAATCTTTTCGGCCACTTCCCTGACGAGTTTCTCGAGATCCTTCTTTTTCATGTCGGGACTGTGCTGGTGGGAAACAACAATCGTCTCGACTTTGACCGGCTTGCCGTCCCTGTAACGGATGGACACCTGGCTCTTGGAGTCCGGTCTCAGGAACGAGTATTTCCGGGCATGCTTCTTTCTCAGTCTGGCAAGTTCATTCACAATCTTGTGCGCGAAAAGAACCGGGGCCGGCATAAGCTCCTTCGTCTCGTCGGAAGCGTAGCCGAACATCATTCCCTGATCCCCGGCGCCCTGCTCCTTGTGCAAACCCTGCCCCTCGGTGACTCCCTGTGATATGTCCGGAGACTGCCCGTGCAGACACAAGAAAACCTTGCAGTCCGACGCCGAAAAACCTATGCCCGGGTCAACATAGCCTATCTCTTCGACAACGCCCCTGGCAAGTTGTTCCCAGTTCACTTTCGCTCGCGTGGTGATCTCGCCCGACAAAACAATAAGGTCGGTGGTCACAAGCGTCTCGCAGGCCACGCGACTGTCGGGATCCTGTTCAAGACAGGCATCCAGCACCGCGTCCGAGATCTGGTCACATACCTTGTCCGGGTGCCCCTCCGAAACGGATTCCGATGTAAATACATGATCGGTATTGATCTTGCTCATCAAATAACTCCTTTGCGCTTGTGGAATGTTAATAAATTCCAGATGTTTCATGTCGGCAAAACACTAAAATAGACAAGAAGGTCGAAAGTTCAACTCTGTTCCCGATTATTTAGTGCATATTCAGATTCGGCAAAGCCGAATATGAATTTATATTTTGCAATTTTGAAAAATTAATATAACCTGTTAATAAACAGACCATTAACCCTAAAATATCGGTTTTTCATAAAATAACGGGGCTATTCGCGTTGGAAGCGCCACGCCTTCTCTGCGCGCCAAGCTTATGCGCTTGCTGTATTCAGAGATAAGGTCTATATTGCCCTGAACATGCATAACCAGGCAAACTCGGGCTATTTTTGAAACAACGATGCAGACGGACCCGGGCCGGAAACAAAGATGGAAGATTTACACAGACATGTGAAAAGCTTTTTCGCGGATCTTGAACATGTTCCGCGCAAGGTTCACTGCGCATTCAGCGGCGGCGCCGACTCCACGGCTCTGCTTCTGATAATGAACGATATTGCACATGAAAGTAATTTTGAACTCTCCGCCGTCCACTTCGAACACGGTCTCCGCGGCCGCGAAAGCCTGGAGGACGCCGAATGGTGCCGTAACCTCTGCGAAATTCGCAGGATCCCGTTCACGCACATTACGCTTGAAGTGAAAAACAGGATGCTGCCCGGGGAAAGCATTGAATCGGCCGCGCGCAGGCTTCGGCAACGGAGACTCTCTTCGATGCTTGCGGACGATGAGGCGGTCGCCCTTGCACACCACGCGGATGATAAAATGGAAAACCTGTTTCTCCGCCTGATGCGCGGTTCGAACTGCAGCGGACTCAGTTCCCCGCATCCGGTCGACAGAATAGATGATGTAAAGGTCCTGCGTCCGCTTCTTTCCCGCCGCAAAAACGAATTAGAAACCCTTCTGCGCGAAAAAAACATCGAATGGAGGACAGACCGGACAAACAGTGACATGAGCATAAAACGGAACGCCGTCAGGCACGGGATAATCCCGGCGTTCCGTAAACATTTCGAGAACTTTGACAGTGCGTTGACCACGAGCATCAATGCACTGGAACAGGACGCGGATTTCCTGGACGAAACAGCCGAAACTATTTTCAGCGAAAACCTCGCGGACAAAAACAGGCTCTCGCTTTCCCGCTACACCGGTCTGCATCCCGCGCTCAAACCCAGGATTCTCAGGCTCTGGCTCTCGTCGCTTGCCGGCAAGGACGTCGTGCCACAGAACGCATTCCTGAAAAGGCTCGATACGGAAATCGGAAGAATACAGAAAAGCGATGACTTCTCAGCGCGCGAAATACCTCTGCGCAAAGGCATTTCAGTCTGCATGGATAAAACAGATATCTCACTTAAAACGGACGCCGCGCAAACGCCCGGACAGCGCACATGGAGCTGGCGGAAAAACCAGGCGCTCGATTTCGGAGCTTTCGGCCTTGAAGCCCGTATGGTCGAAAAACCAGATCCCTGCAACCTGAAATGCCCAGACGGGAAAACAGCTTTCTTCGATGCCGAAGACTTCCCGGAAACACTGCTCGTGCGATGCAGAAACGAGGGCGACAGAATGCGCCTTTTCGCCTCCGAAAACGATGTCCGCATCAAAAAGAT
>CAZGYO010000286.1:0-3755 GCA_964530455.1 uncultured Victivallales bacterium | reverse complement strand
CCCCGAAAGAGGTCTTTTTCAGCTCAAGTGTTGCACTTCAAACTTGAAACCGCCCGTTTATAAAAAATCAAAATCTTGATTATCAACTGTTTAACACAACCCGACCACAGAGAATTTATCTCGGGGTTGCTGCCGGAAGTCCGCCGTCAACGGGAATGGTTGCGCCGGTGGTTGGCGTTTGCCTTGAGAGGAAAAAGAGGACGGCGTTGGCGACGTGAGTACCGGAAATCGAGGTTTTGAGCAGGTTTCGGTTTCTGTAGTATTCCCTGAGACCCTGCTCGTCGAGGCCTCTGGCCTTCATCCTTTCCGCACCGACCTTTTCCCAGAGACCGGACTTGTATTCGCCTTCGGAGAAGACGCCGTCCGGCGCGACCATGTTCACCCTTATATCGTGTTCGGCGAATTCCAGGCTCGCGATTCTCGCGAGCTGATGGCTTGCGGCTTTGGTAGCGCTGTAGGCTCCGAAATTCGCGCTTGGCGAGGGAACATTTTTTGTACTCATTATGACGATGTCGCCGCCGTTGCCCTGTTCTATCATGATTCTGCCGGTCTCGGCAAGAACAAGCAGCGTGCCCTCGACGTTGACGCGTTCGAGTTTACGGAAATCTTCGAGATCCATGTCCAGTATCGAGCAGACGTGCGCGATTCCCGCGTTGTGTACCAGGACATCCACTTTCGACCATTTTTCCCTGACCGCGGCAAGGCCGTCAGCAACGGATTTCCTGTTGGTAACATCCATCGCCAGCCCTGTCACGTTTCCCGGAGCTTCCTTTTCGAGGTCTGCCGCAAGCTTATCCAGGCGTTCTCCCGGCAGGTCGCCGGCGGCGAGACGGCATCCCTGTTCGAGAAGTTTCCGGCATATTCCGTATCCTATGGCTCCGGCCGCGCCTGTGACCAGGGCGGTTTTTCCTTTAAGAGTCTGTTCCGGCATTTTGTGGACCTCGCTTATTTTCGGGTGTACGCTTTTCTTGCTGATTCGGCCATCTCCGCGGCGTTTGCCGCGGGGTCTCCCTTGAAAACAGCGCTTCCGCTGATTATCAGATCCGCGCCGTTCGCGGCGGCCGCGGCAATGTTGTCTTTTTTGATTCCGCCGTCAACGCATATGATAATATTCCTGCCGTATTCATCGGCCATTTTGCGGAACCGCGCGATTTTCTCGAATGTGGAGTCTATGAAACTCTGTCCGCTCCAGCCGGGGTTCACGGCGATGAAGCAGACCATTTCCACCTCATCCAGTAGCGGAAGCAGAACCGATACAGGTGTTCCGGGGTTAAGCGCCACCCCTCTGATTATACCTCTTTGGGGATCGTTCGTGTTTTCCGAGTTGCCGAGCGCCTGCAGGGCTCTATGCACATGTTTTGTGGATTCCGCGTGGACGGTTATCATGTCCGCGCCCGCCTGGACGAAATCCTGGATTTTATCGAGCGGGTTATCGACCATGAGATGCACGTCCTTGAACATGCCGGTTCTGCAGCTTTTGACAAAGCCCGGCCCGAAAGTGAATCCCGGACAGAACATGCCGTCCATTATATCGAAATGAAGGATTTTCACGCCAGCGTTTTCCAGAACTTCGAGGTCGCGGCCCAGGCTCATCATGTCCGCGCTCTGAACCCCCACCGAAAGCAGCGGGGATTCAGAACTTAGAGTATCGGCGATTTTACATGGCACTGTTACTTATCCTCCTCTTTCAGGGCGCGGTAGAAGTCAAGCGCGTCTTCAGGCGCCATAGCTTCGTGAACGACTTTGCCGACCGCCTGGATCATCGCGGTGGGAGCATCGCTCTGGAAGATATTCCTTCCCATATCGACGCCCGAGGCGCCCTGCTGAACGGCGTTGTAGGCCATGGTAAGAGCTTCGAGTTCGCCTATTTTCTTACCGCCTGCCATCACGATAGGAACGGGGCACGATGCGGTGACGGACTCGAAGTCTTCGGGCACAAAATATGTCTTTACGTACTGTGCGCCGAGTTCAGCGATTATCCTGCACGCGAGACGGAAATACTTGGCGTCGCGCACCATATCCTTGCCGACGGCAGTCACTCCCATCACGGGAATCCCGTATTTAAGCCCGGCATCGACCAGTCTGGTCATATTGTGAATCGAACGCGACTCGAATTCGCCGCCGATAAATATCTGGATCCCGACGCCCGCCGAATTGAGTCTTGCCGCATCTTCCATGCTCATAGCGATCTGTTCGTCGGAAAGTTCCTTGAGTATGCTGGGGCCGCCGCTTGCGCGCAGAACCACGGGCAGGGAGGCGTCCGGGGGAATTACGCTGCGGAGTATGCCGCGCGTACAGAAGAGCGCATCGCAGTAGGGCAGCAATGGAACGATATTCAGATCGATTCTTTCCAGGCCGGTTGTGGGACCCTGGAAATAGCCGTGGTCTACCGCCAGCATAACGGTCTTACCGCTTTTGGGGTTGAAAACTCTCGCGAGTCTGTTCTTCATACCCCAGTCGAGGTTTCCGGAGCCCTTGAGGAAGAAGCCGGGTGTTTCCTGCGGGATGTCCGCGGAATAGTTCTTGTCGAGTTTACTGGTGTCGTGTTCAGGCATACTTATTTCCTTTTCCTTTGAAATTGGTTCGTTTATTATTTTCAGCTGAGAAACGCTTTCCTGAGAATTGCGCTTGTCTCGGACGCGTCGCCTCCGGCGACTACCCGTTCGATTTCATCCATCCCTATCCTGTCGAGTACGCGGAACAATCCCCGCGTCCAGTCTCTGCACTCTTCGGCCACTTTAACCTTGTCCTTTTCGCGGTAAGGGAAAATGTCCAGGGTCAGCCACCCTTTGTAGTCCACGCGCCTGAGCCAGTAGACGAACTCGAGGTATTCGACCGGATGCAGGCTTGAGACCATCATGTCGTCGTCCCAGTCCCTGTAGTTGTCGTTCAGATGAATGTAGTCCAGTTTTCCGTATTCGGCAAGCATAGCCGCGGCGTGGGAGAAATTTTCCGCACCCTGCAAAGAGTGCCCGACGTCGAGAAGCACCCCGACAGAGGGCAGGTCGGCCAGAAGCAACAGAGTGGTTCCCCAGTGATCCACGAAACAGTGGGTTCTGGGTTCGCGCGGTTTGTATTCCACGAGCATCTTCACCTTATCGTTGTGGGCGGCGCACTCGCCAAGCGCGTCTCTCATCCATTTCCAGGCGCTCTGGTAGTCGGCCGTCATAGGATAGTCGAATCCGTCCTGTCCGGGCCACACATCGATGCAGGGACATTCGAGTTCGGCAGCCCAGTCGAGCACTTTCTTGATCTCATCGACGGCGGCGGCACGTGTCTGCGCTTCGGGCGCGGCGATTGAGCCTCGTCCCCACTTCGCCTGTGTCCAGAGATCGGGCACAAGCATGCATATTTCCAGGTTGCGGTCCGCGAACTTACCGGCCACATTCCGGATATTTCCATCGTTCACGTGCCAATTCCCGACGAGTTCGAGTCCATCGAGACCTTCAACCTTGCACGCTAGATCCAGCATTTCATCCATATCAGAACCGCCTCCGCCGTAGCCGCTCAGGCAGTAGCGGTCCGCGCAGCTTCCGAAAGTGGGCAGACATGCCCCGAATTTGTTTCTGTCTATCATACTGACTTCCTCCGGATGGTTTTTGGAAACGACGCGAAACGCCTGCTTGTCTCAAATGGCGCGCCTGAAAAGTATATATTCAGCAAACCCCGTTTGCTCGGGGTCCGACGTGGTTCACTGAATATGTACCCTGAAAACGCCCCGCGGGTCCCGTTTATTACTTTTACCACAAAATCTC
>CAZGYO010000285.1:1676-3767 GCA_964530455.1 uncultured Victivallales bacterium | reverse complement strand
TTTTGCTTATTTTCAGGGCTGAAAGCCTGTAATCCCATAGCCCGGGGCATCGCCCCCAAAAATATCAAGGCCTGCAGATCCGTGAGCCAGTTTCAAAACTCCGTTCCTACCTTTTTTGGGGCGGGGTACGGAGAGTTTTGAAATTGGCTCTTATGTTAAATGCTCGAAATAAGTGGTCGCGTGACCGTGATACCTTTTCGAACAGGTTCCAGTACTGAAAAGAGACGCGAGTTCGTTTATTTCTTCATATTTTTGAGGCAGTCAAGAGCTTTTTGGTTCATTTCACTCTTTTTGGCCCATGCTTCAAGTTTCGGGCATGGGAAACCCGCGCATTCCGAACAGTTTGCAAGTCCTTTTTCCATGCAGCATTTGCGGATTTCGCAGTCCGGGTTCTTAAGTTTTGCCGGATCGCCTTTACATCCGCCGCATTTTCCGGATTTCATGGCGGGACACATACTGCAGTCCTTGCCGCATGCAGCCATTCCGCCTTTGTTTTTGCCGCTCATGCAGCCGTTCAGCCCTACTCCGATCGCGCATGCAGCGCCGCATGCAGCGAAAGACCTTAGAAAGTCTCTTCTGTTCATGTTGGTCCTCCTGGGTTTGAAAATGCTTTTCTACGTTTACACACCGGGAAAGCATCATAGGCCCGGCGCGGAAACAATAATTAGCATATGACACAAACAGCCGGATTGCAAGCCGAGACTGTTTTTTTTGGCGGCATTTCTCCGGTCAGTCCAGCCGGGGCAGGGTCAGGGGACCCGCAGTCTTGAGTTCCGGGAGGGCGTTGACAAGACCCTGTGCCTTCAGGAATCCGGCTGTTTCCACCAGACTTTCCAGAGTGCGTGCATCCAGGTTGAAATGGAAGTTGTGCCTGTTCATGGCACAAAACCAGGTTATCTGGAACGTTTGCGGAGTCTGCGTTTTTTTTCGCCGGGTTTCTCGTAGTGGCGTCGGTTTCTGATATCTTTGAGTACGCCTTCCCTGTCAAGCTTCTTTTTCAGCTTGCGGAGTACTCTGTCTATCTGTTCACCTTTTCTGACTTTTACTTCTACCATATCAATCTCACCCCCTTTCAGTCCTGTACGAAATCGACTTCATCTGACAACAGGCCTCTGAGTTTCGCGAGCGCCTGGTTCTGTATCTGCCTCACTCGTTCGCGTGTCCGCCCGATTTCCTGGCTGACTTCCTCGAGAGTTTTGGGAGTACTTCCGTTCAGGCCGAAGCGCATCACTAGAATCATTCTTTCCCGGTCATCGAGGTCTTTCAGAAGCACCTTGAGGCGCGAGATGGATTCGAGATCCCCGAGAATGCGATCCGGCGTTGACGCGCCCTTGTCCGGGATAATGTCCTGAAACTCCCCGTCCTCGCCCTGCTGAATGGGATCGTGAAGCGAAAATGTGCGCAGATCAGCCAAGCGCAGGCCGGCTACGGTCCTTTCGCTGAATTCCAGAAATGTGGCTATCTCGGCATCGGTCGGTTCGCGTCCGAGCTTTTCGGAGAGTTTCAGTCTCGCGGTCTTTATCTTGTTTATTTTGCCGGCGGACTGAACGGGAATGCGTATGGTCCGGCTTTGGTTTGCCAGCGCCCTTCTCATCGACTGTTTGATCCACCAGGCCGCGTACGAACTAAATTTAGCGCCCTTTGCGGGATCGAACTTTTCCACAGCCCTCATGAGTCCGATGTTACCCTCGGAAATAAGGTCAAGCAACGGCAGTCCCAACCCTTTGAAATCGTGAGCGATTTTGACAACAAGCCGCAGGTTGGCCTTTATGAGCGTTGCTCTTCCCTCCTCGCGTGCGACGGGGTCGTCCCCGTGGATTTTCGCCGCAAGTTCGACTTCCTCCTGTTTTGTCACGAGCGAGATCTGGCCAATATCCTGCATATAGACCTTCATCGTATCGTTTTTGCTCTGTACAGGCGCCTTTTTCGCGGGTTTCTTTTTTGGGGCCGGGCTTTTTCCGGTCCTGGCTTTTTTGGCTTTGGGAACCGGTTTGACCTTTACCCCGCTTTTCCTGGACTTTTTCGACACCGCGGGTTTTTTCTTTTTGGCCGTAGCGGAAGACGTTTTCTTTGCGGGTTTTTTCTTTTCCG
>CAZGYO010000285.1:0-1576 GCA_964530455.1 uncultured Victivallales bacterium | reverse complement strand
CCGCTTTTGAAGCTTTTGCGGTAGAAGACGCGACCGCCTTTTCCGCGGGCTTTTTGCTTTTCTCGGCAGGTTTTGGCGTGGACTTGCGTGACTTCCGCGACGAAGCCTTCGTGCTTGATTCAGAGGATTTGCCGTCGATTTTTGGGGAAGCCGTCGCCGCTTTTCCGGGGGAAGCCTGTTTCTTCCTGCTTTTGGAGGAGCTTTTTGTCTTCTTGTCCTTTGCGGAGCTGAGTTCTTTCTCCGGGTCGGCTGATTTCACATCCGATTTCTTTTTTTTTCCGCTTTCTTTAGCCATGCCGCCTTTCCAGTGTCTTCAAAGCTTTCAAAACCATCCCAACCAGTTAAATTAGTAAACAAAAACTGCAGAGGACAAAAAATCTAACCTTTATAGTATTAAAATCAAGCGATGAAAACAAGTTCTTTCAAATGGAAAAACCGCTTAAAAAAATGGCTTAAAAAAACTTTGCCTGAAAAGTCGGCCGTGGGGAACGTCGAAGCGGAAACACAGGCCCCCCTGCTCATACGCGCGTTGGGTCGGGAAAAACTGTCCCGAGCGTTGATTGTCGTCCCGCAACTCGACGAGGCCGAGCGGCTCGGATCAAGTCTGCGCGCCTGGTCCGAGTTTGCCGGAATTGAAACAGAAGCGCAACTGCTTCCGGAAATGGTTTCCGGTAGCGGATACTCTCCGGAATCGGAGGCTGAAAGGATGCGGGTGCTCAGTAGCATTGCACTGGAAAAGCCGGGTCCGTATATTGCCAGCTGCGCGGCTTTCACCGCCGCCGTTCCGGCGCGGAAACGGCTGAAATCCAGCCGTATCGAGTTCAGGACGGGTCGCCGCATGCCAATGCCGGGAATAACAGCCTTACTTCTTGAAATGGACTACGACGACGAAGACCAGGTCTCTTCTCCGGGTGAGTTTGCGTGTAGGGGAGGAATAATAGACGTTTTTTCAACGGTCCGTAAAAAACCTGCAAGGATTGAGTTCTGGGGCGATGAAATCACTTCGATCAGGCTTTTTTCTCCCGACACTCAGAGATCGGCCGAGATTGTGGAAAGCTATGAAGTCGCGCCGAGGTTGACGAGGCTGGAAGAGGACAGGGAGAGTCTGCTTGCGGACATTTTTTTCCCGGATATGACTCCGTTTATTCTGATATGGCCCGGGGCATGCCTGGAACATCTGGAACGTTTCGGGACGGACTGCGATGTTCACAAATGGCGCGGTTTTACAGACAAAATCCCCTTTTCGCGCCGGCATATTTTTCTCGATCCGGTGGAGACTTCTTCGTTTGGGGAACATGTGCCATCCGCCTGTGTTTCTCCGGCAGAACAGATACGGAAGAATGTTTCGGAAGAACTGGACTCTTCGGTATCGAGGTATCTGAGACAGATGCTTGCCAACCAAATCTCCCGGTGGACCGAGTCCGGATGCCGGGTGGCGCTGGCCGGCGGCAGTTCCAGATCACGGGAAGCCATCGGCAACTGGTGTCGCGAATTTGACATTGACGCAAAGAGAATCATAATCGACACTGCGGAGCTTCCGCACGGGATATATATTCCGGAAATCAAACTTGCCGTC
>CAZGYO010000284.1:0-3767 GCA_964530455.1 uncultured Victivallales bacterium | reverse complement strand
TTTATACTCAAGCGAGACGCTTGAGCTACGAGAGAACAGCAAATTTTCCGCATTTTGCAATTCCCATTTCACTGTTAAAAAGGAGTACAGTGTATATGAATTTCGATTTTCGGGACTGGCGGGTGGTCGTCACCGGCGGTACAAGGGGTATCGGACGTGCCGTGTCGGAGGTTTTTCTGGATTCCGGCGCGAAAGTCACGGCAAGCTACAGGAGCAATGACCGCGCGGCCGCCGAATTCAGGGAAGCCCGGAGTGGGAACGCGCTCGAAACCGTTCGCTGCGACCTCTCGAAACCCGGCTCCGCTGAAGAGTTTTTCAGAGAATACGACCGGGTCGACGGAGATTTGAAGGTACTTGTGAACAATGCGGGTATCCGGAGGGACAGCATCGTCGGCACAATGTCGGAAGACGACTGGAAAGACGTGCTGGAAACAAACCTTTCGGGCACATTCAGGATGAGCAAGGCGGCCCTGGTGAGGATGATGTCCGCGAAGTTCGGCAGGATAATATCCATCACCTCACCGTCGGGAAAGACAGGGTTCCCGGGGCAGGCCAACTACGCCGCGTCCAAGGCCGGGCAGGTCGCCTTCGCAAAATCGCTTGCACGCGAGGCTGCCAGAAAGAATATCACGGTTAACTGCGTGTCGCCGGGTTTCATTGATACGGAGCTTATATCAGATCTGCCGGAAGAGCTACGCAAAGAGTACCGCTCGCAGGTTCCGGTGCGCCGTTTCGGTAAAACATCGGAAGTGGCATACGCCGTGGCGTTTCTGGCCTCCGAAGAAGCTTCGTACATCACCGGGACCACGCTCGAGGTCACCGGCGGGCTGTAATCCGAACCAATAAAGGGAAAACCATGGATTTTCTGGGTTTGAAAGACAAAAACGTGCTCGTCCTCGGGGTGGCAAACAGGCGCAGCGTGGCCTTCCATATAGCTTCGCTGCTTGTCGAGGTCGGAGCCAAACCGTTGTTTTCGGTACTCGGGCAGGAACACAAGGAGACCGTAGAAAAGTATTTTCCGGGGGCGCCGGTCGCTGTCTGCGACGTACGCAGCGATTCGGACATCGAAGCCATGGCCTCCGGGTTTGCCAAGTTCGCCCCCATTCACGGGATGGTGCATTCCGTGGCATTCGCGGATTTCTCGGAAGGGCTCAAACCCTTCCACGAGACGGGCAGAGATGATTTTCTCGATGCCGTCAACGTTTCATGCTATTCGCTTACCGCACTTGTCCGTGCATTCAAACCCGTTATGGAGGAGGACGGCTCTATTGTCACTATCTCGATCTCTTCGACACGCATGGCCGCTGAGAACTACGGATGCATGGCGCCGGTCAAGGCGGCCCTGGACTCCAGTGTGGTGTTTCTCGCCAAATCAATGAGCGGAGACACGCGGGTACGGGTCAACGCGATCGGAGCCTCGCCGTTAAAGACCTCTTCCTCGGCGGGTATTCCCGGATACATCAAACCGTATCTTTTCGGGGAAATGGCTACCTTGCGTAAAAAAGCTGTGCAGACCGGCGAGGTCGCGGATGCCGCCGTCTATCTTCTCAGTCCGAGATCCAGCGGGATCAACGCCCAGACGATAATTGTCGACGCGGGTATGGGCGTGAACTATTTTGACAAGGAAATAATTGATAAAAGTACATAATCGGACTGTTTCACGAAGCCAGCTCGGCGCTAGTTTATTCGGGGTCAGTACGGGACAGTCTTCGAGTGTCTCAGCCCCGACCCCGACGTGTTTCACTGTACCCCCGAAGGGCAAAGCCGTGCTCAGGATCGCCGTGGCTTTGTGATGGTATGCGCCAGCCATTTCGTCGCCCCATCTGCCGCGTCTGCGCTACCAACGCGGTTCACATGGAGTTTTGAAGCTGGCTCTACAGTTGCGTCTTGATGCCTCGCTGCTACAGCACACTGGCTTTCTGAAATATACGGGTTAAGGTAAAAATTTAATTTTTCATAAAGTATGGGACAAGCGATTGGAGGACCATGAGATTCAATATCAGAGATTTCGGAGCCGCGGGGGACGGGGCGTCAAACGATACGGAAGCTGTACAGGGGGCTGTTGACGCGGCGGCGCAAAACGGCGGGACCGTCGAGTTCCCCACGGGCTGTTACTGTACCGGAACAGTATTTCTTATGAGCAACATTACCGTCGATATCGGTCCGGGCGCAACCTGGAAGGGAATTGAAGATCTTTCAGCCTATCCGATGATCAAGCCCTTCGGGATAGACAACGACTCTTTCGGTCCGTGGAGGAGTTTCATCTACGCCGCCGGGCAAGATAATATAACTCTTTGCGGCGGTGGCAGGATATTTCCGAACGGAAGTGCGGAATGCTTTCAGAAAAACAGAAAGGGCAACAGCCCCGAACGGCCCTTTGGCCTGCGTTTCATCGCGTGTGAAAACGTGACCGTGCGCGATCTCAGCATGGAGCATTCCGCGTTTTGGATGCAGCACTATTTCGGCTGTGACGGAGTCCGGCTCCGCGGCCTGAACGTCTTTAACCGCGGCAACCTGAACAACGACGGCGTCGACATAGATTCATGCAGCGATGTCACTGTTTCGGACTGCATAATAGACTCCTCGGACGACGCGCTCTGTTTCAAATCGGGGACGGACAGGCCCGTGGAAAATGCGGCTGTTACAAACTGCATCCTGAGTTCGGAAGCCTCGGCTTTCAAGCTCGGCACAGCCTCCCGAGGAGGATTCAGAAACATGACGGTCTCAAACTGCGTCATCAAACCCTGCCGCGCCGATGAGGTGGAACACGCGTTGCAGGCGAGAGCCGGGCTGATGGGCATCGACCTTGGCAACGTGGACGGCGGCGTTCTCGAGGACATACTTGTAAGCAATATTGTAATCGAGGGTACGGAAACCCCGATTTTCATGAAACTGGGATGCCGTTCCGCCGGCAAAGCCGGAGAACACAGGGCCATTCCCGAAAGGTCAAAGCGTGAAGGAGTATACCAAAGGGTGCACATCGACAACGTCACTGCGCGCGACTGCGGCCCTCTCGCGAGCATAATAATAGCCGGTTACCCGGGAAATAATATCCGGGACATCAGGCTCAGCAGAGTTTATATCCAGGCGGAGCACCCGTCTGTTGAAGAACCCGATTTCGATGTCGAACTCCAGGCCGAGACCTACCCGATGAACAGAATTTTCGGACAGAACCTGCCCGCTTACGGGATATACGCCAGGTATGTAGACGGTCTCGCTCTAAGTGATATCCGCCTGCGCCCGGCCAATGGCGATGCCCGGACATGCCCCTATGTCTTTCAGGACGTGACCAATCTGAGAACAGAAAACATCGACCCCGTTCCGGAAAACTGACTCTTCAAGCAGTTCTGCCTGCGATATAAGCCTGCCCCAGCGACACGCCGCCGTCGTTCGGCGGGACGGACTTGTGTATGAACACCTTGAAGGCGTCCTTTTCGAGCGCTTCTATGAGCAGTTCGTTGAGGATACGGTTCATAAAGACTCCTCCCGCAAGTACAACCGGTGTTCCTTCCGCGGTGCTTTGCGCGGAATTTCTTAACATTTCAAGAGCGGCGGCGACGACGGCGCGGTGAAACCCCATCGCGAGTTCTCCCGTGGAGAGTTTTTTAGCGAAATACTGTCCGCCGTCCGCGAATTTCGCAAACAGCGGTTTCCAGTCGACCGCAAGCAGTCCGTTTTCCCGTCTTAATAAAAACGGTTTTTCGAATTCGAAAGAAGACGCAGTATCGGCCGCGGCTTCCAGGCGTACGGGAGCCTGCCCGTCGTAG
>CAZGYO010000283.1:0-3772 GCA_964530455.1 uncultured Victivallales bacterium | reverse complement strand
ACCCGTATCCGCCCTCACCGGCGGTAACCGCTCTGCTGGGGGGCTTCGAAGCGTCCGATCTCCGGCTTTATCCCGATCCGGTCTCGGCGTCTCTAAGGGAGGAGATATCCGCCCTTCACGGCTATTGCGCGGATAACCTTATTATTGGAAACGGATCGGACGACATTCTCACAATATGCATCAGGACTTTTGCCGGCTCCGGGGAAAAGATTTTCTCATTCACTCCGGGCTATTCGCTTTATCCCGTGCTTGCGGAAATTCAGGACGCGGAATTTACCGGAATCCCTCTTGAACATCTTGACGGGCTGGGGGATGTGCGGGAAAAACTGAGCAGAATGTCAGGCGCGAAACTCCTGATGATAGCGCGTCCCAACGCCCCGGTCGGGAACACTTTTCCGAAAGAACAGATGCGTGAACTGTGCCGGGGTTTCGACGGCGCGGTGCTTATAGACGAGGCGTACGCGGAGTTCGCGGACGACGACTGCCTGGACTTTCCCGCGGAATTTCCGAACACCATAGTATGCCGGACACTTTCAAAGAGTTATTCCCTTGCGGGGCTCAGGCTCGGGTACGCGGTTGCCGACAAGGTTCTGATCGGCGAAATGATGAAGGTCAAGGATTCGTACAACGTGGGAACGCTTCCTCAGAAGCTCGCTCTGGCCGCGATAAGGGATCGGGAACATTTTGAAGGGAACATCGGAAAAATAAAGGCCACCAGGCGGAGATTGTCGCGGGAACTAAAAGAGCGCGGTTTCCACGTTTTCGACTCACAGTCGAACTTCGTGTTCACTTCGCCTCCCGGCGGAGACGCGGAGGGTCTTTGCCGAAGCCTGAAGGAAAGAGGTATCCTTGTCAGGTATTTCCCCGGTGAAGATACGGGAAGATATCTGAGGATAAGTGTCGGCACGGACGAGGAAATCGACGCGCTGCTCGATCGTATTTCAGTATAAACTCCACGCGAATATTCTTATGGACAAGGATTCAAAAAAGGCAGTTGTGCTTCTCAGCGGCGGGCTTGATTCCGCGACTTGCCTTGCCGTGGCGAAGAAACGCGGATTCAGCTGCAGCGCCCTGACAATTTCATACGGGCAGAGGCACGGACGGGAACTTGCCGCGGCCCGGCGCATCGCGGAGACTGTCGGTGTAGACGAGCACAGGGTACTGGAAGTCGCGCTGGGATCGCTCGGCGGTTCGGCGCTGACGGACATGGCAATCGCGGTTCCCAAAGACGGGCCCGGGCCGGGCATCCCACCCACCTACGTGCCCGCGAGGAACCTGCTTTTTCTTTCGCTCGCCGCAGCGTATGCCGAGACAATATGCGCCGGAGACATTTTTATCGGCGTCAACTCCGTGGATTATTCAGGTTACCCGGACTGCCGCCCTGAATTCATAAAGGCGCTTGAAGAATGCATACGGCTGGGCACAAAAACCGGCAGTGAAGGCTCCCGCGGCATCAGGATTCAGTGCCCGCTTCAGAACATGGGAAAATCAGAAATTATTTCACTTGGCCTGGAACTTGGTGTAGATTACTCCGAAACGCACAGTTGCTATGATCCGGACGACTCGGGAAAGCCATGCGGTCTCTGCGACAGCTGCCGCATCAGGCGCCGCGGCTTTGAAAAAGCCGGGAAGACGGATCCGGCTGTCCAGGAATTATAAAACCAGAATGGGGTCAGAAATGAAGAAAACGCTTATATTTTCGGTAGCTTCAGTCACTTTGGGTCTTCTTTTTTCGGGTTGCGGCGAAACGCCCCCCGCGGCGGCTGATTCGGGCCCAGGGGAACCGGCGCATTCAGTCGAAGAGGAAGTTCCGTCCTCGGGCTTTTCCGAGGAGGATGGCAACTTGAAGGTGAAAAGCGACAGCGCGGCTGAATCCGTGATAAATTACGGAACGGGGGCGACACAGCTCAAGATTAAACGGAACAAGACGCGGGAACTCCAGAATATCCAGGATTCCCGTAACAGGCAGATCGAGGATATGCTCGAGGATTAGCCCGCTTGTTTCACGAAGCCGGGGCGGGGAAACGGCTTCGCCCTTTGGCTGAAAATTTTTCATGAAACATTCAGCGTAATTTTATTTTGCGCAAAAAGCTGGGATTTTTACGTTTCACGAGAAAGATGTTTGAATAAAAAAGGTTTTTGATGAAGTGAAGAAAACTTCGACACACAAGCTTGGCGACGGCGGAACAGATCCTTCCGGCAACGACGAGGCGCGGCCGGTAATCGTTGCGGTGGATGATGACAAGAACATACTGAAGCTTCTTGACAAGATGCTTTCTGGTTCTGGCTATTGCGTAATCATGTTCAGCGACCCCGAGGAAGTCGCCGCGTTCATACGCGGAAACAGGTGCGACATAATCTTCGCGGACGTCAACATGCCCGGAATGTCCGGCACCGAACTCCTGCGGAAATCGAAGAAAATAAACCCTTATATCGAAGTCATCATCATTACCGGGGCGCCGGACATCAAGGACGCCGTATCGGCTGTTAAGGAAGGCGCTTTTGACTATCTTTCAAAACCTTTCGACCTGAACACTGTCCTGAACACCGTCAAAAGAGCCCTGGAACACCAGGCAGAGGCAAGCGACAAACCCTTTGACGCTGCAAGGAAGGAAGAAGATCGGACGCCCGGAGACTACAAGGTCCTCAGAACCATCGGGGGCGGAAATATGGGCGTGGTGCTTCTGGTCGAGAAAGACAGGCATCAATACGCCATGAAGATACTGCGCAGGGAACCGGACAACCGGGAACATGACATCAGAGTCAAACGTTTCTTCCGGGAAGCCGCGGTTCTCGCCCAGATAGATCATCCGGGAATTGTCAAGATATACGAGTTCGGGATGCCGAAAGACAAGGATGTCCCCTATATGCTTATGGAATATGTTAAGGGCCATTCGCTGGACCATTATCTGAAATCCGATTCGCTGGACGTGGATCTTTCTCTTTCGGTTATCAGGGAGGTTGCCGATGCCCTTTCTGTGATACACAAGCACAGGATCATACACCGGGACATCAAGCCCAGCAATATTTTGATAACCGATGACTTTTCCGTGAAGGTCTCTGATTTCGGGGTTGCGCGTATATCCGATTCCTCCCTGACGCTCGCTACCGGGGTGATGGGGACGCCGGTCTACATGGCTCCGGAATGTTTTGACAGGGAATTTGAAATAGATGCAAGGGCGGACATCTTTTCTCTGGGCGCTCTCGGTTACGAGATGCTTACGGGAATCAGGCCGTTCAGCGGGCGCTCCATGGTGGAAGTCATCGAAGCGCTCCGGGAAGCAAAGCCGATAGAACCGCGCAAACTTGCTCCGGAGATCCCTCCCTGGATACAGGACATGCTCGGAAAGATGCTTGCGAAAAATCCCGCCTCCCGTTTTCAGAAAGCCGAAGAGCTTGTAAAGACAATAGACAGATGCAGAAAAAAACCCGACAAGGCCGAATCCAGCCGACTGCCAGGCAAAATCAGCAGGTATCTCAGGCTTGAGCCGGAGATCTGGAACTGATACAGCGTTATTTTATGAAAAAGCGATATTTTAGTGTTAATGCCCTGTTTATTAACATGTTGAGATCATCGAAATCGCTATCGGAATCGACGCATCAGTTTGAAAATACGGGTTTCCGGGATATAATATTTGCAAAACAAGTGGATCCGTCAGGGAAATTCCCGCGGGGCATTGGCCCAATAATCTATTTTATTGTGTTTTTGTGGCTAATGTCACGAATTCACGAAAACAGCAACTTGAAGGGGAATAAAAAATGTCACAGAGAT
>CAZGYO010000282.1:0-3781 GCA_964530455.1 uncultured Victivallales bacterium | reverse complement strand
CATTCCTGTCGGAAGTCAGAATCGTATATTCGTCCGCGAAAAGCTCAGGAGAAATACCCAGAAATGACGCCATATCAATGAGTTCCTCCGGAGAAATCCGCACATAGCCCGGCCACTTGCAGCACGCGCCACAGCGCCGGCATCTGAAGTTTTTCATTGCTTTACCCGGGACATATCCAATATCCTTTTTGAGAATTTGACACTATGCTGACTTTGCACCCCATAAGCCTTTCGATGTTTTGGCTGTTGAGGACATCCTCGACCGGGCCGTCGGCTGTTATTTTTCCTTCTTTTAGAAAGACAAGCCTGCTGCAGTATCGGCATATCATCTGTATATCGTGGCTGATCACTACCACCGCGATTTTTGTCTCGCGGTTGAGTTTTTCAAGCAGCTTCATTATCGAGGAGGCGTGCCCCATATCCAGTTGGGAGGTGGGTTCGTCAAGAAGCATCATTCCCGGTTCCTGGGCCAGGGCGGTGGCGAGCATCACTCTCTGTCTTTCCCCCCCGCTTAGCTCGTTGTAGTAGCGTGACGACAAAAGAGTTACATCGGCATTTTTCATGGCTTTTTCAACTGCTGACACGTCTTCTTTTGTCGGGAGTTTGAACCTCGAATACTTCGAGAAACGCCCGGTCTCCACTATTTCGCGCGCCCTGAACGGCATGGGGGTGAATACGTTTTGCGGAACGACGCCCATCGTCCCGCAGCGTTCGCGGTGTCCTGCCGCGGAGATCTCTCTGCCGTTTAGAAGTACTGTTCCGGAGACAGGTTTCAGGTATCCGCTAAGGGCTCTGAAAAGCGTGGTCTTCCCGGCGCCGTTCGGCCCGACAAGGCCGATAAACTCGCCTTTTCCCACATTCATCGATATGTCTTTCAGAACTTCCCGCCCGGAATATGAGCAGCACAGATTCCTGCATTCAAGAATAAAATTTGTCATTGAAGTTTCCTCCGCCTGTTGATAAGCCAGAGGAAAAAGGGGCCGCCGGCGAATGCCGTGAGGACCCCGACCGGGATCTCGCGGGGATACATGGCGCTGCGCGCGATCATGTCGCAGAGAACAAGCATTATCGCGCCGTAGATAAACGCGGCTGGCAAAAGTTTCTTGTGGTCGGCGCCGGTGATGTGCCTCATAATGTGCGGTACGATAAGGCCGACAAAACCTATGATTCCGGCCAGAGTCACGGAAAGCGCGGCCAGAAGAGAGGCCATCCCGAGAATAACAACGATGTAAAAGCGCGGGGGAATCCCCAGGTAGTACGCCATTTCCTCGCCGAGGGATATCATGTTAATCTCTCGCGAAAGCGCAATGAGCGCAATTGTGACGACCAGCACCGATGACCCTGAAACGAGCAGTATTGCGTCAGTGCCGGGCTGGAGGCTTCCAAGCATCCACCAGGTGAGGCTGTGCAGCGTTTCCATGCGGACAACACTTAACAGAAACATCAGCAGACTGGACACCATAGTGCCGATTATGACGCCACTGAGGATGATATTCCTTGCACCTTCCCCGCTGGACCAGCCTGCGAGAATCACGACGAGACCCAGCACTGCCAGCGCACCCGTAAAAGCGCAGAGTGGAAGTGAAAAAAACAGCAGGGACCCGCTACCGGCGGCAATGGCGATGGCGGCCCCAAGGCTTGCGCCGCTGCTGACGCCGAGTATGTATGGTTCTGCGAGAGGGTTTCTCAGGACAGCCTGGTACGCGACCCCCGCGACGGAGAGAGCTCCGCCCACTGTGATTGCCGTAAGTATTCGTTTAAAGCGCATCATCAGGATTACGCCCGCCTGGGAATCTTCGAATATCCTGGTCGGGGAGATCCATTTACCCCCGGTTCCCAGAGCGAGTAATATCAGCACGCAGAAAACGAGAATAGACCCCGACCAGAAAAGCAATTGTCCGCGTATTCCCCGAGAGTCTATCATTTCTTTTCACTTTCTTGCGCGCGGCGCACGATCCGCGAGAGAAGTTCTGCGGCTTCGGTGATTCTCGGTCCCAGTCGGTATAAAAGGTCTTCGTTGATTTCAGTATATATTCTGTTTTTCAGTACGGCGTTTACTTTTTTCCATCCGTCGCGTGATTTGACTTTGCCGGCTCCTCCTTTGCCCATAGCCGGACAGATTATAATATCCGGATTGGAGATTACTATCCACTCCGGGGAACAGGAGAAGTAGTCTTTACTTATTTCCGAGGCGAGGTTTACGCCTCCCGCGATTTCGATAAGTTCGTTGATGAATGATCTGTTTCCGACGGTCATCAACGGCTTGTGCCAAACCTCCACGTAAATTCCGGGCCTGGCTTTTTCCCCGGTGGAGTTTTCAGCAATTTTTTCAAGGGTTTTACTGACTCTTTCGGATTCAGCCCGTGCCCTTTCCTCTTCTCCGAGCAGGGAACCTATTTTTTCCACGGCCTTGAAATAGTCGCTGATATTCTCGGCCGGCAAAAGTACGCATTTGATGTTCAGTTGCTCAAGACTTGTTTTTACAGACATGTCCCGCAGGGAGCTTGTAACTAGAACATCCGGTTTAAGCAGAACGACCTTCTCAAGATTCGGATGGGCGAACTCGCCCGCTACCGGTATGTCCGTAACGGATTCAGGATAATCGCATACGCTGCTGCGACCAACAATAGAGTCCTGTTTTCCCAGCTTGCAGATGATCTCTGTAATCGACGGTGACAGAGAGATAACCCTTGGGGATTTACCGTTTCCGGCAGACGCGTAAAAAGCGGCCGATACAAGAACGACGTTTAAAAAGGACTTAATTTTTGCTTTCTCAAACATCGGGGAAAACTCACTTTCTTTTAAGCGCTTACTATACGAGATCTTGATTTATAAGCCAGTTTAAAGTTCTCCGTGGCCGCCTGCCTGCGAGGGTAGTCGCTCAGGCAGGCACACAGACAGCCACGGTATTCGCGCCAAAAGAGCCTGCCGCCAAAAGGACTCCGAACGCGGTTTACGCGGAGTTTTGAGAACTGGCTCTCATATATGCTTCTCAGGCCGGGAATCTTGAAATTTCATAACAGGCAGGGTCAGTCCGCGGAAACCAGCCGGAACCCTTTTTCAGCTTCCCGTATCCTGAACACGAAATGATCCTCATTCCGGGTTTTTCCGCGGACAAAATAACAGTTTACTCTCTTGTCTTTAAGGACATCGCCAATCTCGAGGCCTTCGGAGTGGCGGAGTCTCTTGAGCGTCTGCAGAGTATTTTCTTTCATGAACGGAGGGATGCCGTGCGTCCAGAGCGGGTACACGGCTTCGACACCGCCGTTTCGGTATTCTTTCAGAATTCTGTTGACGAACAGCTCTGCGGAAAAAACTTTTTCCGGGTTCCCCGCCGGGATTATCTTGTCAAGCGAACTTTTTCCGGAATCATTTTTTTCGCCCGAAAAAAGAAAATAGTGCGCCCAAAAGGCGAGCATCAGGACTGAGATCAGAATTGCCGCAAAGCGGCCCGGCGCTGACAGAAACGGGTTCTTCACCACATTTGTCCGCGAAGCAATTGTCGCGTCCCGAACTTTCTTCTCCTTTGCCACCCGTTCGACCAGAGACTGTTTTTCCCTGCTCACGGCTTTTTCACTGTTCGCCTTGTGTTGCCTTTGTTTCTTTAAGACTTGATACTTCAGCTTGCGCATCTGGTTAAGGTTCGTTGTATCCATGTTTTACCTCATTGTACAACAGTGTTTCGGGATTCCTGTTTTTTGTTTAGAGAGCCACTTTCAAAACTCCGCGCGGCCACGGAGAGTTTTGAAATTGGTTCTAGCAGCCTGTTTCACTAAATATG
>CAZGYO010000281.1:1581-3823 GCA_964530455.1 uncultured Victivallales bacterium | reverse complement strand
CTCGCATCCAAAATGGCAGGCCGCGCGGTCACGGAGAGTTTTAAAATTGGCTCTAAAGAAGGCCAGAGTAAAACAAGCTAAATTATCTGCAACAGCGAGGATATGAAATGACGGCAAAAAAGAAGAAAAACAGGAAACGGACAAAAAAACTGGGGAAAGCAAGGGCGGCGAAAACCGCACGCAGAAAAAAGAAGAGGGCTGGAATTGCGGCCAGCGGGCAAATTCCGTCGAGAAAGCCGCCGACCTTCATTCAGGTAAACCGCGACGTCCCTCTCGTCGAAGATGGTTTCCGCATAGTCGGCCCGGCACAGGCGATGTCTGACTACTCAAAGCCTCTGCATGGCATGGTCGGGGAAAAAGGAAGCATGGAAAGCATTCAGAAATCTTTTGAAATGACCAATCTGCTCTGGAACATAGCTATAGGCCGCAAGCACGGCGATCCCGACGACAGCCTGGAACGGCAGCTCCTGAAGCTCATGCGGAACAATGGCATTGAACGCCCCGAGGACATCCTTGAAATGATGGTGGAGAGGCACTATCTCATGTTCCCTGAAACCGAATTGTCCGAGACGCACGGGGGCTTCTACATGAGGGAGAAGGTTGTCGATCCCGTGCCGGATTACGATGTCTTCGACGAAGCCAGCCTCGATATGCGCGATGACCCCATGCCCCCCGAAAAGCAGGATGCCCAACTTGCGTCGGATATGCGCTCCTTCAACGCTGCCGTTATGCGGGATGACGATCTATGGAGAGAACTCAAAGATGACCTGACGGACCGGCTTTTCGAAAGATTCTCATGCTGGGCCGAATTCAAGGGATTGACCCCGCCTCAGTTCGGTCGGCTGTCTTTCGGTGTTGAAAGATTCTTCGATTTCATCACTTTCTATTGCGGCGAGACAATCGAGAACTGCCGCGCCGGAAGCGTGAGCGAGTTCATGAGAACTCTCTTTATCAGGAAAAACTTCGCGGATCCCGGTGAGATGAGCGCGATGCCTGCCGGAATGAAACTTTTTACTGCCTTCCTGGAGGAAATGGAAATAGCCGAACCCTCACCGGCGATACTGACCACCGTCGAATCTGAACGCGATACCTTCCTCAACAACCTGTATCTCTACTGCCACCCGGAGGAGGCGCCGTGATCATGCGTGTTCAGCAGCCTGAAAGATGAATAATATTGATAAATTCTTTTTCAGGCATTTTCACTGGATTGCTTACGCGCTCTGCCTGGTTTCGTCGCTTGTGCTTCTATATCACGCAAGAAGAACAGGCCTTTTGCCGGTGCCCAAGGAAGGCATGGACCAACTTGGCATACTTAAAGGCGCGATGCATCTTGAAAGACACTGGCTTCTGCCGGACGGATACAAGTACTCGCCTGTGTACACACTTTTCATATCCCTGCTCATCCCTCTCTGCGGAGGGAGCGTGGTTGGTATGAGAATTGTGCAGGCATGCATATGTTCTCTGATACCGTTTTTCATATACAAGACCGGCATTCTGGCCCGAATCGGCAGAAAGGCCGCGGCCCTTTCCGCGGTGCTCTACTGCTTCTATGGTCCGGCTATACTCATCTCACTCAGCTTTCTCAGGGCATCCTTCCTCGCGCTTCTTTTCATTCTTTACGTCTACTTTCTGGCGCTCTCTTTTATACGCGGAAAAAGTTTTCTGTATGTTTTCGCCGGGTTTCTGGGCGGACTCTGCATCCTCGGCAGAGAGAATTTCTTTATCGTCGCCCCCGCGCCGTTCCTCCTTTTCGCGTTGCTGCCTCCGGTCAGAAAAAACGTATCCCGACGCCAGATAACGCTTTTTACCGCCTCTATGCTTGCGGCTGTTATGCCGCTTATGTTTTTCAACTGGCTCATAGTACACGGGAGTTTCAGTATTCTACCGGGAAACGCGGGAAATGTCATGACCCATTTCCATGGCAGCGAGGCTGAATTCGGACTGAACATGCCATTTATGCTGGCGCTTGCAAGGGGAATCCCCGTTCAGTTCTTCAAATTTATTTCGTCGTACGAAATCCCCAACAGCCTTTCATTCTACGGGCACCGTGACCTGATCCATTTCATGCGGATATTCATAATTCCTTTCAACCTGATTGCCGGACTGGCCACAATAGGGTTTGCCGCCCGATTCCGCGGGAACAAAGCAATCCTCCTGACTTTTGTTCTTGTATGCGCGTATGTCGGAAGCATGCTCTTTTTCGAAATGTTCTACCGCTTCAGAATCCCGGCTGTCCCGCTTA
>CAZGYO010000281.1:982-1571 GCA_964530455.1 uncultured Victivallales bacterium | reverse complement strand
ATATAAAGACCAGAAAGGGAATCCTCGCAGCCGGACTGCTGCTGGTATTCCTGTTTTTGAGCTATCAGAATCCGGACAGGATGAGAACCGGAGCCGAGAGAAGATCTGTGGCGTTGACCATGATCAAGCTGGGCAGACTCGTCGAAGCCGAAGAATACATTGTCAAGATGAAGAAAGATGGAATAAATACCAACGAGCTGGAGATTAGGCTTTTGCATAAAAATTTACAATAGCGAGCCAGTTTCAAAATTGGCTCCAGAGCCAGTTTCAAAACTGGCTCTAAACTACAAAAAAATGGCAATTACAAAATGAAGATTCTTATAAGCGGCGGGGCGGGATTTGTAGGTTCGAACCTGGCGTTCAAGCTTCTGGAATACTGTCCCGGCATTGAAATAGTGGCCCTTGACAACCTGCACAGGCGCGGATCCGAACTGAACGTGCCAAGACTCGAGAAACGCGGCGTACGCTTCGTGCCGGGCGACGTAAGGAACCCGGAAGACCTCGGGAAAGCGGGCGGTATCGATTTTCTGATAGAATGTTCGGCCGAACCCTCCGTTCTGGCCGGCAGGGACGGCGACACCGGGTTTCT
>CAZGYO010000281.1:0-972 GCA_964530455.1 uncultured Victivallales bacterium | reverse complement strand
ACAAACCTGCAGGGAGCGATCAACTGCGCCGAACTGTGCAGAAAGAACGATGCGCCGATGATATTCCTTTCGACCAGCCGCGTCTACCCGGTAAAACCGCTTGTCGAGGCGAAGGTCACGGAGACCGAAACCCGTTTTGGACTGATAGACGAACAGGATGCTGTCGGCCTGTCTTCAGAAGGTGTCTCCGAGGAATTTCCCATGCACGGCGCCAGGTCCCTCTACGGCGCCACCAAATACGCCGCTGAAATCATGCTCGGGGAGTACCGCGACGCATTCGGTATTCCGGTCGTGATCGACAGATGCGGCGTAATCGCCGGCCCCTGGCAGTTCGGCAAGGCCGACCAGGGAATAGCCGCTTTCTGGCTGGCCTCGCACTACTTCAAAAGGCCTCTGAAGTACATCGGCTTCGGCGGCTCCGGGAAACAGGTGCGCGACATGCTGCACATCGACGACCTGGCGCGCCTTGTCCACATGCAGTTCAGAAACCCCGCGAAATTCGCAAACGCCGCCTGGAACGTCGGCGGCGGCAGCGCAAGCTCCGTTTCGCTCCTGGAACTGACGGAAATCTGCCGGGAACTCACCGGAAACCATATCAAGATAAGCCCCGAGCAGGAGACCCGCTACGCGGATATCCCAGTATATATCACGGACAACTCTAGAATAACCGGCTACTGCGGCTGGCAGCCCGAAAAGAATGTCCGGGACATCCTCTCGGATATCCACAGATGGATAGAAAGCACCCCTGAAATACACAAGTTGTTTGTTCGATAGCGATTTCGATGATCTTAAACTGTTAATAAACAGACCATTAACCCTGAAATATAGATTTTGATTTTTCATGAAATAACGGGGCTAATCCGTATATTTCACAAAGCCAGTGTGCTGTAGCAGCGAGGCATCAAGACGTAGCTGTGGTAACTACTGCAAGTCGATGATAACAAAGCTGATATAGTGCAATGGCTTTGCCCT
>CAZGYO010000280.1:0-3823 GCA_964530455.1 uncultured Victivallales bacterium | reverse complement strand
TTCTCTGCGTTCTTTGCGCCTTTGCGAGAGCCATTTCTTGTGTTTTCGAACAAAGTATGTTATGGCGATTTTTGAAGCAAAAATCGCATAGAAGTGTTGTTTTTAACTTGATCTTTACGAGTTTTTCAAGCCTTTATGTATTAATAAAAACTCATTGTAGTCAATGAGTTACGTGCAGATTCTGAAAGTTTTGGAATATCCAAAACCTTTTCGAATATGCACTATTTAGGGGTTTTATCTGACCCGGCAGGAGAAAGGAGATTTTTGTTGTGGGCGCGATTATTCTTGTGACGGTAACTTTTGCCGGCTACATCATAGCCTATCAGACATATGGGAAATACCTTTCCAGGAAGATATTCAAACTCTCGGACTCAAGGCTTCCGCCTTCGGTAGAGTTTCGTGACGGAGTGGACTATGTTCCCACCAGAAAGGGAATAATATTCGGTCACCATTATGCTTCAATCGCGGGCACTGGTCCTATAGTCGGGCCGGCCATCGGCATAATATGGGGCTGGGTCCCCGCGCTGATATGGGTCTTTGTCGGATCCATTGTAATGGGAGCGGTTCATGATTTCGGGACGCTTGTCGTCTCGATGCGGAACCAGGGCAAGTCCATTTCCGAATGCACGGGCAAATACGTCAACAGGAGGGTGCGCACGATTTTTTTCCTGATAATTTTCCTCGAACTCCTGGTTGTTGTGGCCATTTTCGGGCTTGTGATAGCGGTAATATTCAAGATGTATCCGCAATCAGTTTTTCCGGTATGGTTTCAAATTCCAGTGGCGCTTGCCCTCGGTTATGCCATATACAGGATCAGGAAACCGGGAGACGTTTTCTACGCGGTGATAGCCGTTGTACTTCTCTATCTTGCGATGGCTTACGGCAATAAGCTGGCTTTTACGCTTGAGGACCTGCGTGTGGACCTTCCGGGAATATCATCTTCATTTGTGATACCGGCGACAGGATTATGGACGCTTATACTGTTCGCCTACGTTTTCGTGGCTTCGGTTCTGCCGGTGACGGTACTGCTTCAGCCGCGGGATTATATCAATTCCTGGCAGCTTTTCGTAAGTATGGGACTTATGTTTCTGGGTGTCTGGTTTTCCGGTATTGCCGGAAAACTTTTTATCGCGGCCCCCCCTCTCAATTTGAGCCCGGAGGGCGCGCCTCCGATGTTCCCGTTTCTGTTTATAACAATAGCCTGCGGCGCGGTCTCTGGTTTTCACTCGCTTGTATCCTCGGGGACCACGGCCAAGCAGCTCGAATCGGAGAAAGACGCGCTTGCCGTGGGCTACGGGTCAATGCTTCTGGAAGGGTTCCTGGCAATACTTGTCCTTGTTTCCGTCGCCGGAGGCATAGCGATGGCAAGTAAGTCAAAGGAGGCGGGAATCGCCGCCTGGAACAGTCACTACGCGTCATGGGACGCCGCGAAAGGCCTGTCCTCCAAGGTCACTGCATTTGTCGATGGCGCGGCCAATATGATTGACACAGTCGGGGTTCCGCGTTCTTTTGCTGTTGTGCTTATCGGTGTTTTTGTAGCGTCGTATGCCGGAACGACTCTTGACACGGCAACGAGGCTTCAGCGTTATATAGTTTCGGAGTTTTTCCATGGGATAAAGGTAGAGTTTATGGCGAATAAATATGCCGCCACACTTTTCGCCGTGGCGACCGCCGCGATTCTCGCGTTTGCTTCGGGCGCGGACGGCATGGGCGCGATGAAGCTCTGGCCGATGTTCGGAGCTGTTAACCAGCTTCTCGCGGCGCTCGGGCTGCTTGTGGTGACCTGCTATCTGAAGACGCTGGGTGGCAGGAAATTTCTCATATCGCTGATTCCCTGCGTTTTTATGCTGGCAATGACGCTCTGGGCGGCCTTTCATAACGAGTTGAACTTTATTCGCGGAGGCAATATTCTTCTTGCCGTGGTGAACGGCACTACTTTCATACTGGCGATATGGATGCTTGTAGAGACTTCGGCGGTTTTAGTAATTTCCCGGAAAAACGAGGGATAGAAGAACTTCGCGTCGACGTAAAAGGTAAGGGAATATGTACTCGCCCCGGGTATATGTTCGCCAAAAATATAAAGGGCTGTTGGCTCAGTGCAGTTATAAGGAAATACGATGGAGATACCCGTCATACTGAAGGTGCTGGGTTCGCTGACGCTTATCATAGTCCTCAGCAAGTGGATCAGGCATCTGCATATACCCGTTTTGGCGGGCACTTTGTTTCTGGGTTTTGCCTGCGGGCAGGGATTCGGCGATATGGGCCGTATCTCATTTGGGAGCGCTGTGTCGGCCGGCAATATCTCAATGCTGGGCGTCGTGCTGGCGGTTGTCTGGCTGAGCACCCAGATGTCAGAGGCGGGATTGATGAAGGAACTTGTAGTCTGGGCGAGGAAACGGGTTCCCCAACGGGCGGCGATGGCGCTGCTGCCGGCTCTGATCGGTCTTCTCCCGATGCCCGGCGGAGCGCTTTTTTCCGCGCCGATGGTAGACGATTGCGACCATGCGGGAAATATCAGCGCGCTGCTGAAAACGAAAATAAACTACTGGTTCAGGCATATATGGGAATACTGGTGGCCTCTGTATCCCGGCGTTCTGCTGGCAATAGAGATCACCGGTCTTGATACGGCAAAGTTCATGCTGGCAATGTTTCCTCTCTCTCTCTTTTCGGTTTTTACCGGCTGGTTTTTCATGCTGAGGCGAGTTGAAAAAATCCCCGATCGCGTCGCGGAGATACGGGAAAAAAGCAAGAACCCCGTTCCTCTCTTCATGCCGGTCGCGCTTATTGTATCGGTTTATGTCCTGATCAAGCTTTTTATTCCGCAATTGGCTGAGTACAACAAGTACCTGCCCATGCTGCTGGGAGTTGTCGGCGCAATACTGGCGGTACAGTTTCATTCTCCACTTTCCGCTTCAGTCTGGAGAAGAATAATTTTTTCTAAAAGGGTCTGGTCGCTGACTCTTCTTGTGCTGTTGGTCAGAGTCTACGGGGCTTTCATGGAGGCCGATCTTCCCGACGGCACAGCTCTTGTAACCCGGTTCCGCGGTGAACTCGAGGATTTCCGGATCCCCATTGTGCTGGTTCTGGTGCTTGTCCCCTTCGTCTGCGGGTTGACAACCGGCATTGCGATAGGTTTCGTCGGCGCGAGTTTTCCGGTGGTCATGGGGGTTGTCGGCCCGGATCCGTCTACCTCCCGGCTGATCCAGGCGGTGGTCATCGCTTACGCTTCGGGATACCTTGGGATGCTGCTTTCTCCTGTTCATGTATGTCTTATAGTGACCAATCAGCATTTCACGACCAGGTTATCGGGCAGTATATGGAGATTGGCCGTGCCCGCAGCGGCAATGTTTCTGCTGGTTTCAGTATATTGCATCCTGCTCGGCCTGCTTTGTTCGTGAAATATACGGGTTAGAAGAAAGTGGTGGCAGGGGCCAGAATCGAACTGGCGACACAAGGATTTTCAGTCCTCTGCTCTACCGACTGAGCTACCCCGCCACGGGGATTCAGCGCGTACATATTCAGCAAACACAATTTGCTCGGGGTTCCCGACGTGGTTCACTGAATATGTACTTCAGCGCCGCTTAACTTAGACTGCTTTGCTGAATGGTCAAGGGCGCCGGAGCGTATATTTCAGGAAAATCTCCATCCGGGTCGGACCTGTTAGTATTGTCATAACTAATTCATTATGTAACTAGACGGTGCTCGAAAAGTGTTTTCTGTCGCTGCGTTGCAGCTTGAAAAAACTTTTCTCCGCTCCGTCTGTGACAATTTTTTCAAAAATTGTCTGATATTGTAAGCTATGATTTCTTCGGTCATTTCGGCT
>CAZGYO010000279.1:0-3828 GCA_964530455.1 uncultured Victivallales bacterium | reverse complement strand
GTCTATGCGGCGTTTCTTCATGATGGTGCGCCTGATCTTTCGAATGTTTCCGGCTATCCTGTCTTGTCTCTGATTGTTTCCGGCGGCCACACTGCATTTCTTCTGATCCGTTCGGACGGAAGCACGGAACTGATCGGCAGTACCCTCGACGACGCGGCCGGCGAGGCTCTCGACAAGGCCGCGAAACTACTGGGGCTGGGATACCCCGGCGGTCCCGTGATTGAAAAGACCGCCAAGCGCGGCGACCCGGCCCGTTTCAGTTTTCCCCGGCCACTCACCGGGGCGACGGGCAAGGCCGTGCCTGAAAAAGACAGATTCAATTTCAGTTTCAGCGGACTGAAGACCTCGCTGCTTTATCAGCATGAAAAAATGGATGCCGCCGGCGACTTCGATGAAGAGGCGCTTGCCGACACGGCGGCGGCATATCAGGAGGCTGTCGTGGACGTCCTGTGCAGAAAAAGCGTTGACGCTGTGGAAAGATATTCAGCCCCGGTCTTTGTTTTGTGCGGCGGAGTCGCTTGCAACACTCTTTTGCGGGAAAGGATGGCCGGGGCTCTTTCGGGGTCGACACGTTTTCTCCCTGCGCCGCCTTCTTCATGTACCGACAACGCGGCGATGATCGCCGGGCTTGGATACCACTATTACCGGGCAGGGAGGAATGATTCCGCCGAACTTGACGCTTTCGCCGGACTCGGGGAAATAGGTCACGCGCCTTTTGCAGGACGGGCGCAGGCGCCGGTTCCGGCGCGTAGCTGATCCGGGGAAGGAAGTATTTTTCTTCAGAAACACAAAGCAGTTAAATGGCAAAAGATGAGAAGAAAATCTAAAAGCATAAATCTTTTCAGGCGGCTGATGAAGGACAAACTTTCAGCCGCGGCTTTTTTTGTTATCCTGGCATATGTGTCGGCGGGTATCTGCTGCGAAGTGTATGCACGCTACTGCAGGAAATATGATATTGTCCTCGTTTATGAGAAGGGAGATATCGACAACGCATACCAGCCGCCGTCTCTGCGGTCCTTTTTCGGGACGGATTTTCTCGGCAGGGACGTTTTCTGGCGCGCCTTGTTTTCCGTCAGAACCGCTTTGAAGGTAGGACTCGTATCCGGGATAATCGCGGGCCTGATCGGTACATGCCTTGGCATACTCGCGGCTTATTACGGAGGCTGGACAGACGACCTGGTTGTCTGGATCTACAGTACATTTGCCGCGATTCCGACCTTGCTTTTTGTACTTTCCTTTTCGTTGCTTTTCTCCAGAGGATTTCTTTTTCCGCCCCTGGCGGATGCTTTTGAGCGGATTGCGGCATTTCTGGGCACCGACCCCAGGATGATGGCGATATACCTCGGAATAGGATTTACCGGATGGGTAAGCCTCTGCCGGGTTGTCAGGGCAGAGACCATGAAACTGAAGCAGATGCCGTATGTCGAGTCCTCAAGGGCGCTGGGTTTCGGCAACATGAAAATAATATTCAGAGACATCCTGCCCAACCTGCTCCATCTTGTCATAGTGTATTTTACAATGAGATTCGCATATGCGGTGATGACCGAGGTCATCGTCAGCTATCTCGGTTTCGGCGTGAATCTGCAACCCAGCTGGGGAGTGATGATATCAGACGGGCAGCAGAGGTTGTGGCGTGGGATATGGTGGGAAATCGGCGCGGCGACTTTCTTTATGTTTTTTCTTGTTCTGGCGCTTCACATACTCGGCGATGCGCTCCGCGATGAGATGGATCCCCGTCTGAACAAGGAGACATGATGGCCGACCGGACAGTAACAGCTTGTTTTGGTGGAACGTTCGATCCGCCGCATGCGGGACATCTTGCGATGTCATCTGCCGCTCTTGAATACGGCTCCGCGGACAGGGTTCTTTTTGTGCCTTCCAAACAGCCTCCGCACAAGCCCGGGCATCCGGCAGCGCCTTTCGAGGACAGGTATCGAATGACCTCGCTGATGGCAGAGCGAGACGGGTGTTTTGAAGTGACCGACATCGAACAGCGGCTTCCGGGTTCGCCTTCGTATATAATCGACACCCTTTACGCTCTGGAGAAAGAATTTTTGCATGAACAGATCGTCTTCCTCCTGGGCGGGGACAGCCTTATGCAGCTGCACCTCTGGCACAGAGCGCGCGAGATTGTTTTAAGATGGCCCATTCTTACCTGTCCCAGGAAAGGAATACATATAGAAAAAGAGGAATTGGCGGGGTTTTGGGGCAATAAGATTGCGGCGCGACTAATAGATACTATATTGCCTGTCGAGATCCCGGATATCTCATCGACGAAGATACGGGAACTGATCGGGAAGAATGCGTCTGCGGACTATTATCTTGTTCCGGAAGTCGCTTCGTATATCAAAGAAAAATCACTGTACAGGGAGACCGAATGAAGAGCCGGACCGGGGAAAAATACCATGGGGATTTGCGAAGAGAAGCCTTGCCTGAGGAACTTCTCAGACGTTGCATGGATATACTTGCCGATAAAAAGGGCGGGGAAATTATCTCCCTGGACCTGAAGGGACTGAGCATAATCGCCGATTATTTTGTCTGCTGCACCGCCAGCTCGCCGCCGCATATCAGGGCCCTTTCGGGGCATCTGCAGAAGACTTTTTCAAGGGAATTCAAACTGAAACCCCGGGTGTCGGAGGGAACGGCGGAAAGCGGCTGGATCGTGTTGGATTACGGTGATATAGTCGTACACATATTCACTGCGGAAACCCGCGCGAAGTACCGGATAGAGAGTTTATGGGGAGACGCGCCCCGCAACGAGGACATCCGGGTACTCGCCGATAAAGGAAACGGCTGAAATGATTGACTCTGACATAAGCACCTGGGACGAGTTTCGCTGGGAAAGGATTTTCAGAAGGGAGGACGAGAGGATTCGCCGCTACATGAGCGAGATTCCCGACCGCATAGACATTCCCAACGAGGAGGAGAGCCTGGCCCGGCGTATTCTCCGTTCGGATTCGGGTGACATGGACATAGAACTGCTTGAGGACATATTTTCGGTGGACGAAGATGATTTGGAGGATGATTTGGTGATATCAGAGGATTTTCTCGACCGGGAAGGCGCGGATATATATGTACAGATAACTAAACTCGCATCGCAGTGGACCCGTATATACTCTCATAAACTCGATGAGAGCACGAAATTGCTGGGTGTCCGGGCTATTTGCATTTACGGCGCGGTATTATCCAAGCTTATCACATTTCTGGACGCGCCAGAGGACCTTCCGGCTCTTTCCCGCGCGGCCGCCAAGCGCATAGCGGGCGGAATAAACCAACTGATAAACTTGCTTGGCAGAATAAGCCGGAAGCAACCATCTGTCCATGTCTTCACGGAATCGCAGATATCGCGTCTGCAGTTGTGCAGGGAGAAGATGCTCGGCCACATTTTCAATTAAGGACTTACGCAAGCCATGAGACAAGAGGATTTACCTGCACTTGTCCGTTTCGCGCGCGGGTTTGCCCGGCTTTTATCCAGAGTTGATTTTTTGCAGATATTCTCCGCTTCCGCGCTGCTTGTCGTCGGGCTTGTCTTCATCTATGGGGTTGGCCTGCAGGTCGGCGGAGTTGCAGAGGATTACTGGTTTAAGCAAACCCAATGGATATTGATAGGCGCGGTGGGCTGGCTTCTGGCCGCTTTTGTGCTGGACTACAGGGAGCTGAAATATTTAGCCCCGCTTTTTTACGGCGTGAACATATTTCTTCTTTTCCTGGTTCTTGTAGTGGGCAAAGAGATAAACGCGGCGAAACGGTGGCTGGATCTCGGCCCGGTCAATCTGCAGCCCTCGGAATTTGCCAAGTTGGCGCTGATATTTTTCCTGGCCGCTTTTT